>JAISKT010000234.1 GCA_031261295.1 Candidatus Symbiothrix sp.
TATTCATCTTTTAAGTATCCGAATTCTTCCTGCTTGGCTTGGATTGCTTTTAAGTAAAAGTCTTCTTTACTGATACTACATTCAAAGTCTTGCTCTTTTAAAAGAGTCAATTCATTACTTTTCGCTTTGATGGCTTCTCTTAGATAAGCGATTAAAGAATTAATTTCAGCGATTTTGGACAATTTATTCAGAATATCCTCTTCGGATATTTTAACGCCTTCTTTCAGAATATGCGTATTTTCTCCATTAAAGTCCGTAACGGAAGAAGTTACGAAGTTAAGGGAATCTAAACTCTTGTGAGTAGCTTCAATATATTCCTTGCCAATATTGCAAACATGATTGGCGCTTGACGAAGTGATACCTTTTTCTCCAAAAAACACTGCATTAATTTTTTTCATCGTTGTTTAATTTTTAAATTTCATTTATTTTTTTTGATGACTTTTTCTTTTTAAAATTTCGTAGTTCAGGATGTATTTCACAATGTACGTCCTCTTTAACCCAAACTAAATTACTGGGTCTATTATCAAGTCCATTATTTGTCAAATGATGTACGACCCAACCTGTTGAATCTTTAAAAGGACACTCTTGCCATGTTTCGGCAACAAGCCTATGTACAGGTCCTTCACTTACAGATAAGGTATAGTCACTTTTTTTTATATTTTGTTTCTTTATTGTTTCATCATTATATTTTATTCTTCCATAATCACTAACCTTAATCTTATGATTTTTAGGATGTTCTCTAAAATTCTCGCCAGGCAAATTATCTATTTGAGTGATTTTGTAATAAGGTTCTCCTTTATAACTTGGCATAAATGTGAAGGAATTATTTTCAAATGCGCTATCTAATGCACTATTAGGAATAAGTTCTTTCCTCAATTCCTCAATTTTTATTAATTCGGCAATAGAAAATTCACGTTCAATTCGACCGCCTTTACTTGTAAAAATCACTTGCTTTACTGGTTCATTTTCGCTCATAATTGTCTCCTTTCTTTTAATTGATAATTTAATTTGTAAAAACATTTTGCAAAAAATATATAAAATATTTCTATTTCGTTTATAACTATCTGTTTTCCAATATTTTAATTTCCTCTTCCCAAACAATATTGTATGTTTCATCAAGCCGATTTTCTGCAAAGATACGACCCTGCTTCCGCCAAAATCAGTCGGAAGTAAAATTATTTTTTGTATAATTCCAACATTTCTTTGATTTGCTCTTCAATTTGTTTGGCAAACCATTCCGGTTTAAGCACTTTCACTTGTGCGCCGTAACCTAAAATCAAGCGTTGTAATTCTCTGTTGGGAATTAGCCAATACTTAAAAACGACTTCTTTTTCGTTTTCGGAAACAATTTCCTGTGTAGGATGCAAAGGTGTTTTCTTAAAATACTTGGCTTCTCGCGGAGTGAATGAAAGCCGAATGTTTGTAGGTTTATCTTTATCATAGACCAATCCGATAAGATTGTAGAATAATTTGTCTATTCGGTTTTGTTCGATTTTTTTAAACGTTTGGTCGCTGATTTCGATATTATTAATCCGGTCTAATCCGAAAGTGCGCACCTTATCGGAATCGGCTAAAATGCCGACTACATACCAAATATGGTCATATTCTTTTAATAAATACGGTTTTATGGTGCGCTTGGAAATGGTATTTTTCTCATAATTTTCATGGTCAAAGGCAATGATTTTGGATTGAAGTATGGCGGAATAAATCGTCTCTAAATTGCTACTCCAATCGTATGCAACATTCGATTCAAACGCCAAACAAGACAAGGCTTTGCCGCTGTTTTTGAGGCTGTTCATCATCCATTCGGAAGAGTTAAACAATTGAATGAAACGCAACAAACGATTCATATCGGGGCTGCTTTCTTTATCAATAGAATATAGATTAGTCCTTCTGTCACAATGAATATCTACGCCGAAATCGTTACGTAAATATTCAATATAACGTTCAATAGTGCGTTTCTGAACTTCCATGCCGGCTCCACGAAGACATTTTTCTATATCCTGAAAACGGACTTCCTCCTTGCGTTGTAATAATTCAATTATCAACGAAATCGCTTTGATAACTCCCCGCTCTTTATTCATATTGTTATAGTTTCAAGTAATGTTTATTGAACAAACAATCGCAGAAAATAATTCTTCCACCATTGATAGTTTGGTCGGTAATATCGTCCACGCGATTGTGTCCGACAATTTGCGTATATCCTTGCAAGGGCTTGTATAACTCGCTTATATCCGCCCAAAAGATACCACCGATAGCGCCTCTATCTCCACCACGAGCACTCCCGCACCGACACAATGCCGGTATTTGTTCCGGTAAAGGATGATTCAATTGGTCGGCAATATTTTGATGGAGGTCACCTTTGAAATCGTCCGTAAACCATTCGTGTACAATGCCTGCGTGTGTAAAAATACAGTTTCCCTCCTGATAAGCATATTGAAACAAAGGAAAATTTTCCAAAAATAGACAATAGGCTTCTTCGGCTATTCTGAAATTGAATCGCGAACTTTGCCCTATTTCAGAAGGAAAATAGTGCATATCGTGGTTGCCGAGCAACAAAATCACATTGTCCGGCTGTTCCTCTTTCAAACGGATAATTTCTTTCAGATTGTTGATTAATGCTTGGTTATCCATGCGTTCGTAAGGGTCGAGATAATCGCCCAGAAAGACATATTTGCAGTTCGGATTGTCTTTTATCACTTCCTTCCAATAAGTCAATCCATGAATATCGCCGAGAATAATTGTTGGACTCATAATTTTATTTTTTTATTGCCTGCACAATAGGATTTAAACTCACATTCGTAAGGAAAACTGCAATGATTTCCTACCGGTATTTTCGGCTCTGTGGATTGCAAAACTTTTTTCAAATCCGCAATATTTTCCATTACAAACTCTCTGCTTTTTTGCAAATCCTCTGTTACATCAATGACTACAAAACCATCTTTCCCATCATTCAACACGACATTGAATGACTTGACATTACCCAAATTGGACTGACAGACATAATATTGCACGGACATATCCTGCAATACTACGTCGGTCAATTGGCACATATTTTTTACCTCATAAATCGTGATGGT
>JAISKT010000256.1 GCA_031261295.1 Candidatus Symbiothrix sp.
CGGAATACATGGTCGTACCAATTGGTATTCGTCCCTTTGTCGTCCATAAAAGCTTGTTCCGGAGTTCCGGCGGCGGCAAATTTTTCGTTTGAAATGGTCACAAACTCTTCTGCATTCAGCAAATCATACAATTTGGAAGGATTAGACCAACCCACCCAGCCATCGTAAGTGACTTTGGCGCTGCCTTGTTTTCCTTGTTTGGTAGTGATTAAGATCACACCGTTAGCAGCACGCGAACCGTAAATAGCGGTAGCCGCTCCATCTTTCAGAATTTCAAATGACTCAATGTCCGACTGGTTAATATCTGCCAAGGCGTTATTATTTGCATAACTATACTTGAGGTTGTCGGATGTTACCGGAACACCGTTGATCACGTAGAGTGGATCCTTATCGGATGAAATCGTTCCTACCCCGCGGATAGCTACTCTCGGAGGAGCAGTTACATCCCCCGTACCGGTAATTACCTGCACTCCGGCAGCACGGCCAGCCAAGGACTGCATAAAACTGGGAGAAGCCTGGTCGGCAATCACCCCCCCCTTAACCACTGATATAGAGCTTGTTACGTCTTTCTTGCGTTGCGTTCCATAACCTACAACAACCAATTCATCCAAATTTTTGGCATCCGATGACAAGGCTACATTTACCACCGGCGCCACGGCTACTTCCCGGGTAACCATTCCCAAATACCGAATGGAGAGCGTAGTTGCATCACCGGGTACATCCAACACAAATGCACCATTAATATCTGTAACAGCGCCAATCTTTGTACCTTTTACAGATACTGACGCTCCAATAATAGGTTCTCCGTCATCAGCGAAAGTAACGGTTCCTGTTACTTTCGTCGTTTGAGCTGAAACCAATCCGATACCTGTAAACAGGCAGAATAGAAAAATACCAATCTTCTTCATAAACTCTCTTTATAAAATTAAAAATAGTTAATAAATATGTGTTACGAGCCTTTATTCAATGTCTCTTAGCATATTTTCAGTAAAGAAAGTGCAAATGTATATAATTATTGTTAATAAACAAGGGAATTCATAGAAAAATTATAATTTTTCTAAAAATATTACTTATTTGAAGCGCTTGCTTAGTTCTTCTTCCGGCAACAGGGATACGATCAATTTCCCGTCGGGAGTATAATTTGGTGCAGGAGAGGAGAATAGTTTGGCTATCAAAGCAACAGCTTCTTCTTCCGAAAGGTTTTTCCCATTGGGGATGGCTGCTTTTTTCGCTAAAGCGAGCGCCAGGGCTTCGGTGATTTCTTCTTTTATTTCGCAGCCGGTTTCAAGCGCTTTTTCCACCATTTCCTGAAGGACTTCCGCGGCATTGAGATTTTCCAAACCGGCGGGAATTCCGTTGATTGAATAGGAATTGCCACCCAAGTCGGCCAAATCGAAACCCATGAAAGCCAAATCATCCATGATACAGGGAAGAACGGTGGCTTCTTTCGGCGTAAAAGAGATGATTTCCGGGAAAATCAATTTTTGGGAAGCGCCCTGCCGTTGCGTCATCCGCCGCAGGTAATCATCAAAAAGGATGCGGATATGCGCCCGCCGCCGGTCGATAAGCGTTAATCCCGATTTGAGCGTAGTAATCAGGTATTGTCCTTTGTATTGCAATACTTGCGTAAAATCGTCATTATGAGCGGAGGGAATCAATCCGGGTGGTTCTTCCGGAATTCGCCGGTCGCTACGACGGGATTCATACAATTGTTCCCAATCGGTGTTGGGCCGTTCATACGTATGGGTATCCCTGAAAGGATTGTAATCCGAACGCATCTGAATTTGGGGCGGTTCAGCGGATGTTTTCCGCTCCGTATAAACGGGAAAATCAATGGCTTCTTTCCGGTCGAATTCCAGGGCGGGAACTGCTATGGCTTCCTTCACCGCCGAAGCAATCACCTGGAAAAGCGACTGTTCGTTTTCAAATTTGATTTCCGTCTTGGTCGGATGAATATTCACGTCAATACCGGACGGATCGACTTCCATATAAATAAAATAATTGGGTTGCTCGCCTGCCGGAATAAACGGCTCAAATGCCAGCATCACCGCCCGGTGAAAATAGGCGTGGCGCATATACCGCCCGTTGACGAAAAAATATTGCAGGGCGCCCTTTTTCTTACTCGAATCGGGCGACCCGATAAATCCGGAGATATTGATTAGCGAGGTCTGTATATGTAAGGGCAGCAAACTTTGGGCAATCTTTTTACCCATCACATTGATTATCCGTTGTTTCAAACCGGAAACGGGCAGATTCATCAGCTCCGCATCATTGTGCCGGAGGGTGAAAGCGATTTCAGGATACACCAAAGCAACCCGTTCAAATTCGGTCAGGATATTTTTCAACTCTGTTTCAGGAGATTTCAGGAATTTCCGCCGGACAGGAATATTGAAGAAGAGGTTTTTCACCGAAAAACTGCTTCCGGGATTGGCCGCTACGGATTCCTGTTTGTCCAATTGGGAACCGGAAATTTGTATCCGGGTGCCTGTTTCATCTTCCGGACGGCGGGTTTTCAAATCCACCTGGGCTACGGCGGCAATCGAAGCCAGGGCTTCTCCCCGGAAACCCATTGTCCGGAGGGCAAACAAATCGTGTGCGGTATTGATTTTGGAAGTGGCGTGCCGTTCAAAAGACATCCGCGCATCGGTTTCAGACATCCCTTTCCCGTTGTCAATGACCTGGATAAGGGAACGTCCGGCATCCTTTATGACCACCTGAATCTGGTCGGCGCCTGCATCTACGGCATTCTCCACCAATTCTTTCACAACGGATGCAGGCCGCTGGATCACTTCTCCCGCAGCAATCTGATTGGCAATCGAATCGGATAATAAATGTATTACGTCACTCACTCCTTTAGCAACTTCTATTTGTCTTTACATTACCGAACAAAGATAATTCTTTTCCCACAACAAACCAAACAAGTGCTACAATAATACAATCGCTCCGCGATTGGCTACGATAAATTAGTATTTAGATCATTAAAAATCTACACATTTTTGTTAATATTTGACAACTTCTTGGTTTTTACGAAAAAAGTTGCTACTTTTGCCAATTAAATAAACGAAAAAAGCTTTTAGAACAAAATAGAAAGATAATATAAAGACATAATTCATTAAAAAAGCGTTAGCTTTTATTCTTGTTTACAGAAATCTAGACAATTTCAGACCAAACGAGAATAAGTTAGAGAACGTCCATGTAAATTCGTGGGCATAACTTATTTGTTTGGTCGGGTAGTCTAGAACCTCTGTAAACGGATAAAGTTATTAGTCCCACGTTTTTTATTTTAAATAACCGCTTCTCAGGGACTTGGAAGCATAAATTCTACAGACATGCAGAACAAGTCATAGGAAATTGGCGGGCGTAGAGGTTCAATGGTTTTTCACTCTCATTTTTTGCTATTTGAACACGTCCGCCCATCGCTTAGGGTAAGGCAATCCACAAGATTTTTTTTCATTCTTATTAAATTTATAATTACCGGTTGCCTTGCCCTTTTATAAAACAGGCGCTATGCGTCTTATCCGAAATGTAAATTTAAATTATACAAATAATATGAAAACAAAGTTTTTTTTAATGCTGGCATTCATCGTTTGGAGTGCAGCAAGTGTGAATGCACAAGTACGTATCGGAGGAGCCGATACGGATGTTCCCACCCAAGGCGCCGTCCTGGATTTGAACAATGGGAATGGGTATGTAGGCGGTTTGTTATTACGGTTAGCGCTACTGGTGTGGTAACTCCCGTAGCGGGTGGAACGGCCACTATTACCGTGACTACTGTGGATGGCAGCAAGACAGCCACTTGCGCAGTAACCGTGAACATCGTACGGTCAGGCTGCAAATCAGCAAGTTATTTCACGCAAAATGGAATAAAATATTATTCCTGCGGGGATAGAGACCGGACATCGTGCACGCAATCTTTTAGACCCGTACCAGGCGTGAAAGGCGTGATGACCGGCTACACGATAAGGAAAAATAACGATAACGGTACCTGGATTATGTGGCTGAACCAGACGCTTGGGTCTATGTACAACTACGGCTATATGGCTGACACGAGCTGCGCTAATTGCACCTTCACTCCCCGTCATAATGGGAACATGACGTCTACGGTTTCTTATGCTTGCTTTTTAAAGTAGGGCTTCGGCGTTGTAAATAAAGTGAGTGACGTAATAATTTGTCGCGAATTTTATTGCGATTAGGTATTGTATGCTCTGAACTTCCCAGGGTTGCTTCGCTCCAACTCTGGGAATAATAAAGAAGGTAAAAACGGAAGACACGGATTTTACACAGAAAATAATTAAAATATATATTGTGTGTAAAATCCGTGTCTTCCATTTTATCTGTGTTCTAATTACTTTCGGCTTTAAGACAAAATAATATTTTTCAGGTCAAAATACATTAATCGGACTGATTCTCCTTCATCTTCAGTCGATAAAAATTCAAAACCATTTTTCAGGTAAAAACCAAAAGCATCCCGATAAGCATCTACTGTAATAAAGCGGCAAGCAATATCCATCTTTTTTAATATAATACTCTGTATCATATTTATAATAAAACGGCCAATGCCACCACCTTTAAAATCTTTTGTTACGGCCAAACGTCCTATTTTAGCAGCAGGATAATTTTTGCGACGTTTCGAATTCGGAATTTGGTTACGACGATTGAAACGATTCCATAAACTTTTCTCTTGCGTATCTAAAGTATCAAAAACGACTTTATCATTCAACAAGCAAAAATAAGCTATAATCTGATTCTCATATTCAATAACATAAGTTATAGACATCAATTCATTAAGATAGTTCTTTGCATCATTCAATAAAAATACATTCAAATCTACATCACCACAGTCGAAGTTTTTTATTTCATAATCATGACTAAGTTTGGTCGGAGTCAAGGCTTCTAAATTCATAATAAAAATGTTATTGATTTTTTACATTTTTCTTAAAAATCTCATAAGCCAATTCTATCCTCTCAAGCGTTTCCTTTGACACCGGCTTTGGATGTTTCATCCGTTCTTCAAAGCGTCTTGCATCTTCCCCGTATAATACAGGTGTTTCTCTCCATGGGGTTTCCATTGTTTAGTTCTCCTTTCTTTTATTGATTAAAAATTTTTACAAAGATATTTATTTTATTCTATTTCCTTTGAAAAAGCGGGAATATTTTTTCGTGAAATCTTGTTTCCATATTATTTTTGTACTTTTGTATCCTCATTACAAACACAACAAAAAAACAAGATAAAAATGGCAAAGGAACTGAAAGAGCTGACTTCAAGAAGCGAAAACTATTCTCAATGGTATAACGATTTGGTTATCAAGGCCGACCTGGCCGAAAATTCCGCTGTCCGGGGGTGTATGGTTATCAAACCTTACGGATATGCGATATGGGAAAAAATCCAACGGCAATTAGACGATATGTTCAAGGAAACCGGACACGTCAATGCGTATTTTCCCTTGTTTATCCCCAAATCTTTTTTCAGCAAGGAAGCCAGCCACGTGGAAGGATTCGCCAAAGAATGCGCCGTAGTCACGCATTACCGGTTGAAAAACGATCCCAACGGGAAAGGGGTGATCGTAGATCCCGAAGCCAAATTGGAGGAAGAACTGATTGTTCGCCCCACTTCCGAAACCATTATCTGGAATACCTATAAAGGCTGGATTCAGTCGTACCGCGATTTACCGATCCTGGTAAACCAATGGGCCAATGTGGTACGTTGGGAAATGCGTACCCGTTTGTTTTTGCGGACAGCCGAATTCCTTTGGCAGGAGGGCCACACAGCGCATGCCACCCAAGAAGAAGCCATCGAAGAAACCGTAAAAATGCTGAATGTCTATGCCGATTTCGTCGAACAATACATGGGAGTTCCGGTCATTAAAGGCGTGAAAACGCCAAGCGAACGTTTTGCCGGCGCGTTGGATACCTATTGCATCGAAGCCTTGATGCAAGACGGAAAAGCCTTGCAAGCCGGTACTTCGCATTTTTTGGGACAAAATTTTGCAAAAGCATTTGATGTGCAATTCTTAGATAAAGACGGCAAACGCGATTATGTCTGGGCTACGTCCTGGGGTGTTTCCACCCGCCTGATGGGCGCCTTGATCATGGCGCATTCCGACGACAACGGTCTGGTGTTGCCGCCGAAACTGGCTCCTTACCAGGTCGTGATTGTTCCGATCTATAAGGATGAGGCCGGATTGAAAGCGATTGATGAGAAGGTCTTTATGATTCTTAAGGACCTTAAAGAGCTTAAGATTTCCGTAAAATACGATAACAGCGAAAATAAAAAACCCGGCTGGAAATTTGCAGAATATGAATTGAAAGGGGTGCCTGTGCGTTTGGCTATGGGTGCGCGCGATTTGGAAAACGGAACAATTGAAGTGGCCCGTCGTGATACCTTGACCAAAGAAACTGTTTCTGTGGACAATATTGCCGCTTATGTAAAAAAATTGTTAGACGATATTCAAGAAAATATCTATCAAAAAGCGCTGAAATATCGTACGGCAAACACTATTTCGGTGGATACTTACGCAGAATTTAAAGAAAAAATTGAAGAAGGCGGCTTTATCTTGGCGCATTGGGATGGCACTCCCGAAACGGAAGAATTAATCAAGGACGAAACAAAAGCCACCATCCGCTGCATTCCATTGACCGGCGATACTACTCCGGGAGTGGATATGGTCACCGGAATGCCGTCCAAACAACGCGTAATTTTCGCAAGAGCGTATTAAAACTAATAACTAAAAACTAAAAACTAAAAGTTACGCGAAGCGCGGTAATAAACAGGCGTCAGCCAACTTTTAGTTTTTAGTTCTTAGTTTTTAACTCTCTTATGGATTCGTATAAGACCATAGCAAGTATTTCGGAAGGATATATAACGGAACAGCGGAGCAAGTTTATATCCTTTGCCGTTCCGGTGCAAACGCCTGAACAGGTGAAAGATATAGTAGTTGATTACCGGAAACAATATTACGACGCCCGGCACGTCTGCTGGGCGTATATGCTGGGAGCCGATCGCACCCAATTCCGTGTCAATGACGATGGTGAACCTTCCTCCACAGCCGGAAAGCCCATTCTGGGAGTCATTAATTCCCATGAATTGACCGATATTCTCATTGTAGTCATCCGGTATTTCGGCGGAGTAAAATTAGGAACTTCCGGTTTGATCGTTGCCTACCGCGCCGCCGCCCAAGATGCAATTCAAAAGGCGGAAATAATCAAAAAAACCGTCGATGAAACAATTTCCATTGTTTTTGAATATCCGTTCCTCAACGGCATCATGAAAATTGTGAAAGAGGAGCAACCGCAAATCATCTCTCAACAGTTTGATAATGATTGCGCTATGACTTTACGTATCCGCCAAAGCGAGGCCGGGAAACTCAAAGCACGTTTGTTGAAAATAGAATCGGTGCGGATAATCTAACGATTATTCCTTATTACCGCGTAAAATAAATCTGTTTTTCCATAATTTTACTGATGAAATATATAATATAAACAAAATTTATTATCTTTGTCACATCAACCAAAAGACATTTTACGCCCTTTATTATGATATGCTTCTTGAAAAACTATCAACAAGGGAACTGGAAAAAGCAATTAATTTTCATCTTGATAGACTAATTGATTTGCTATACCAGTTGAAAGATTAAAAAATGGCCTCTTTGAGAGGACTGTATTTAACAAATTAATAAATGAAATTAGTATGAGCGCTAAAAATGAAATTGAAAAATTAAAAGATGATCTCCGGGTTTGCAATTAAAATAAAAATATGATTCAAAAAGTCAGGAAATACATCGAAGAACAAGGTCTTTTGCCCACTCCTCCATCCAAAATCATTGTAGGATTGAGCGGAGGCGCCGATTCTGTGGTTTTGTTGTATCTCCTGCACCAATTGGGATACGAATGTATAGCGGCCCATTGCAATTTTCATTTACGGGGAGAAGAATCGCAACGGGATGAAACATTTGCAACAGCGCTGGCCGCCGCTTTCAATATTCCTTTTATCAAACAAGATTTTGATACCGCATCCGTTGCTCGCGAAAAAGGGATTTCCATCGAAATGGCTGCCCGCGATTTGCGTTACGAATGGTTTGAACAGTTGCGGAAAGACGAGAATGCCGGCGCGATTGCAGTGGCGCATCACCGGGACGACAGCATCGAAACAATGCTTCTGAACCTGATCCGCGGAACGGGAATCAAAGGCTTGACCGGCATAAAACCGAAAAACGGAACGATCATCCGCCCTTTATTATGCGTTCCCAAAAAAGAAATCCTCCAGTTCGCAACCGGACAAAAGCTACCTTATATAATAGACTCCAGCAATTTGCAGGACGACTATACCCGGAATAAAATCCGTCTTTCGTTAATGCCGCTTTTGCAATCCCTCAATCCTTCCATTGACTTGGCCTTGCTTCGGACAATGGAAAACCTGAGCGAAATTGAAAAGATTTACAATCAATCGATCTTTGAGTCTGAAACAAAGGTTTTTAACCGGGAAAAAGGGACAATTGATATTGCCCGTTTGCAAGCTCTCCCTTCCCCGGAAGCCGTGTTATTTGAAATATTAAAACAATATGGCTTCGGACGGGAACGCATACAGGACATTGCCCGTGCGATGCAAAGCCAATCCGGCAAAGAGTTTTATTCACAGGGATATACACTACTGAAAGACCGGGAGCAATTTCTTTTGTCGCCCCGTGAACAAAAAAGCGGGCAAAGCGTTTATTTCATCGATATACATAACAAAGAAATACATTCTCCCGTATCGATTCATTTGTCATTTGAAGCTATTTCCCCGGAATTGGAAATAATAAAAGATCCGGATTTTACTTATTTCGATGCCGGCAAATTGCGGTTTCCCTTGCAAATCCGGAAATGGGAGAAGGGAGATAAATTTATTCCTTTCGGTATGAAAGGCTTTCAAAAGTTAAGCGATTATTTCAATAATCATAAATTCAGTAAACCGGAGAAAGAAAATACCTGGTTGCTCTGTTCCGGAAACGACATTATTTGGATTATAGGACACCGGACGGACGATCGGTACAAGGTAAATCAAGAGACAAAAAAAGTGTGCATTTTGAAAGTTTTTTAATTTTTTTTTGTGTTAAGAAAAATTCTACCTATCTTTGCACGGGAATACTTCATTAATTAGTATTGCAATGCACAGCGTTGCGAATTTTACCACACTTTTTGGACTCTATTAAAATACAAAATACATAATATAATTTATTTTTATGCAGAAATATAATATTTTGCAACTGAAAGAAATGGATCAAGATAATTTGATCGATTTAGCAAAAGAACTTGGCTTAAGCAAAGTTGAAAAACTACCAAAAGATGATCTTATTTATCAAATTCTGGATCAACAGGCAATCGTTAATGCCGCGAAACAAGCGGCTTCCGAAAACGAAGGAAAAAAAATAAACCGGAGAGGTCGTCCCACAAAATCAGGAAAACCGGCCCTGAATAAACCGGTGAAAGAAGAAACACCACCCGTACCGGCCAAAACAGATACAAAACCACCGGTGACGAATGAAAAACCTGTTCAGGAAGAAAATAAAACAGCAAAACAACAACATAAAAAATCACCCAAAAAAGAAGGAGTAAAACAAGCGCCGGCCGTAGAAGAAGTAAAAGCAGAAGCGCCTTCCGTTGAAATCCCGGAAAAACCGGCAGCGGTCAAAAAGAAAAGGGAGCGGATTGTCGCCCCTATTCCTGTAGCGGTTAAAAGCGCCGAGCCGGTCAATGTGAATTCAAATCCAACGGTCGAACCAACAACGGTTGAACCGGTAAAAGAAACGATTGAAAATAAACTACCGGAAAAAGAAATTATCCCTCAACCTCAAGAGGAAGTGGCAAAGGAAGAACCGGTTAAAGAAGAATCCGCAAATAAAGCGCCCGCAAAAGTAATAAACGCTTCCGAAGAACCGGTTAGCTCCGGGAAATTAGTGTTCAGGCACAGCCCGGAAGTAAACAGCGTAATGGATCAACTGTTCCCCAAAAAAGAACCGCAAAAACAAAATCCACAACAAGCGCAAAAAAATAATCCTGCGAACAACAATAATCCCGTTAAAAATAAAATTCAGAATCAAAATCAAAATCAGAACCAGAGTCAAAATAATGCTTTGGCGCCGAAA
This sequence comes from Candidatus Symbiothrix sp., assembly GCA_031261295.1. Lineage (GTDB taxonomy): Bacteria > Bacteroidota > Bacteroidia > Bacteroidales > Azobacteroidaceae > Azobacteroides. The sequence continues at coordinate 10,122 of JAISKT010000256.1, forward strand.
GATAAAACGTTTGATTTTGACGGAATACTGACAGGTACGGGGGTTTTGGAAATTATCCAGGAAGGTTACGGATTTTTGCGTTCATCCGATTACAACTACTTGTCATCGGCTGACGATATTTATGTATCGCAATCGCAAATTAAATTATTCGGACTAAAAACAGGAGATGTGGTGGAAGGCCCTATTCGTCCGCCGAAAGAAGGAGAAAAATTCTTTCCGTTGGTAAAAGTGGATTTGATCAATGGACTTCGTCCCGAAGCGGTTCGCGACCGTGTACCGTTTGATCATTTGACACCTTTGTTCCCGAACGAAAAATTCAATCTTACCCGCAGCATGAGTCCGAAAGTAATGGACAAAATCGCCCCCCGGGTAGTAGATTTATTTTCTCCGATTGGTAAAGGACAACGCGGATTGATCGTAGCCCAACCCAAAACAGGAAAAACCGTGCTTTTGAAAGACATTGCCAATTCCATTGCGTGGAATCACCCGGAAGTGTATATGATTGTCCTGCTGATTGATGAACGCCCGGAAGAAGTAACGGATATGCAACGCAGCGTAGATGCGGAAGTAATTGCTTCAACTTTTGACGAACCGGCAGAACGCCACGTGAAAATTGCGGATATTGTGCTGAGCAAAGCCAAAAGAATGGTAGAATGCGGCCACGATGTGGTTATTTTATTGGACTCCATTACCCGTTTGGCACGGGCCTATAATACGGTACAACCGGCCTCTGGAAAAGTATTGTCGGGAGGGGTGGATGCCAATGCGTTACAAAAACCCAAACGTTTCTTCGGCGCTGCCCGTAATATCGAAAACGGTGGTTCACTGACGATTATCGCCACGGCCTTGACGGATACAGGTTCAAAAATGGATGATGTGATCTTCGAAGAATTCAAGGGAACCGGTAATATGGAATTGCAACTCGACCGCAAATTGTCCAACAAACGAATTTATCCGGCTGTAGATATTGTAGCGTCCAGTACGCGCCGAGACGATCTGTTGCAAGATCGCGATACCATCAACCGCATGTGGATTCTGCGTAAATACCTGTCGGATATGAATAGCTTGGAAGCCATGGAATTTGTGAAAGACCGGATGGAAAAAACGTATAGCAACGAAGAATTTCTTATCTCTATGAATGGGTAAAAAATAACCGTTAAGAAAATAATTTCCGCTTGATTGTTTCAATAATATGTACTATATTTGTAAGCTAAAATTTTAAAATAAAATGTCAAAAGTACTTATTATTGGTGCAGGCGGCGTAGGAACAGTCGTTGCGCATAAAGTAGCCCAAAACCACGAAGTTTTTGGAGACATTATGCTTGCCAGCCGGACAAAATCCAAATGTGATAGTATAGCGGATGCTATTGGCGCCCGATACGGTAATAAAAAAATCCAAACCGCGCACGTGGATGCCGACAGTGTGCCGGAATTGGTGAAATTATTCCGCGATTTCCAGCCGGAATTAGTAATCAACGTGGCCTTGCCCTATCAGGATTTGACCCTCATGGATGCTTGCTTAGAAGCCGGAGTCAATTATTTGGATACGGCCAATTATGAACCGAAAGACGAAGCCAAGTATGAATACAAATGGCAATGGGCTTACCGGGACAAATTCAAAGCAGCCGGTTTGACGGCTATCTTAGGCTCCGGTTTCGATCCGGGTGTCACCAGCGTATTTACCGCTTATGCAGCCAAACATTATTTCAGTCAAATGGAATATCTGGATATTGTGGATTGCAATGCCGGCGACCACGGAAAAGCGTTTGCCACCAATTTCAATCCCGAAATTAATATCCGTGAGGTAACTCAAAAAGGAAAATATTGGGAAGATGGAAAATGGATAATTACCGAACCGCACGAAATTCACAAAGCATTGAATTATCCGAATATCGGCCCGAAAGAATCGTATGTGATTTATCACGAAGAACTGGAGTCGTTGGTGAAAAATTTTCCGACACTCAAACGGGCGCGCTTCTGGATGACTTTCGGACAGGAATACCTGACGCATCTACGTGTCATTCAAAACATTGGCATGGCGCGAATTGATCCGGTACTATATAATGGTGTGGAAATTGTTCCCATCCAATTCCTGAAAGCCGTATTACCCGATCCGGGCGAACTGGGAGAAAATTATACCGGGGAAACCAGTATCGGTTGCCGTATCAAAGGCTTGGATAAAGACGGAAAAGAACGGACGTATTATGTCTATAACAATTGCCGGCATCAAGATGCTTACAAAGAAACAGGCGCCCAGGGAGTGAGTTACACGACCGGCGTTCCGGCCATGATCGGAGCCTTGCTGTTTATGAAAGGCATCTGGCGAAAACCGGGCGTTTTCAATGTAGAAGAATTTGATCCGGATCCATTCATGGAACAACTGAACAAACAAGGATTACCTTGGCACGAGATTTTTAACAAAGATTTAGAAACAGACTAAAAAGAACTAAGAACTAAAAGCTAAAAACTAAAAGTTGCGCAAAGCGCGGTAACAGGCGTCAGTTAATTTTTAGTTCTTAGTTTTTAACTTTTAACTAAAAAGATTATGAGTGAAAAAGAAAAGAACACAGAAGTGAAAGAACAAGCAGCGCCCAATGCGGAAAAGTTGAAAGCATTGAGAGCCGCTATGGACAAAATCGAGAAGAATTACGGAAAAGGCTCCATCATGAAAATGGGAGACAGCGCCGTAGAAGAAATTGCAGTGATCCCAACCGGTTCGGTAGCCCTGAATGCCGCTTTAGGCGTTGGAGGCTATCCCCGGGGAAGAGTCATTGAGATTTACGGGCCGGAATCGTCCGGTAAAACGACCTTGGCTATTCATGCCATTGCAGAAGCCCAAAAAGCGGGTGGAATTGCCGCCTTTATTGACGCGGAACACGCTTTCGACCGTTTTTATGCAGAAAAATTAGGCGTAGATGTGGAGAATCTTTGGATTTCCCAACCGGACTCCGGCGAACAGGCGTTGGAAATTACCGAACAGTTGATCCGTTCTTCAGCCATCGACATCATCGTGATCGACTCGGTGGCCGCCTTGACGCCCAAAGCCGAGTTGGAAGGCGAGATGGGCGATTCCAAAATGGGATTGCAAGCCCGTTTGATGTCGCAAGCCTTACGGAAACTGACGGCCGCTATCAGCAAGACCAACACCACTTGCATTTTCATCAATCAGTTGCGCGAAAAAATCGGTATCATGTTCGGTAATCCCGAAACGACCACCGGCGGTAACGCTCTGAAATTCTATGCCTCTGTCCGTTTGGATATACGCAAAGGCACTCCTATCAAAGACGGAGAAGATGTGAAAGGAAACCAGACGCGGGTGAAAGTGGTGAAAAACAAAGTAGCGCCTCCGTTCCGCAAAGCCGAATTCGACATTATGTTTGGCGAAGGAATCTCGAGGGTAGGCGAATTGGTGGATTTAGGCTCCGAATTGAATGTCATCAAGAAAAGCGGCAGTTGGTACAGTTACAACGACACCAAATTGGCGCAAGGCCGAGAAGCCGCCAAAGATTGCCTGCGGGACAATCCCGAATTAGCAGAAGAAATCGAAGCAAAAATTGCAGAAGAGCTAAAGAAAAAATGATGTACGATCCTCATTGTGGGCGGAGGGAAACCGGTTCGATTGAAGTTATCTGCGGTTCCATGTTTTCCGGAAAAACAGAAGAACTGATTCGCCGGATGAAGCGGGCGCAATTTGCCAGGCAAAAAGTGGAAATATACAAACCGGCTATGGATACTCGCTATTCGGAGGATAACATTGTTTCCCACGATCAAAATTCCATACCCAGCACCCCGGTCGAAAGTTCGGGAAATATCCTGTTGCTTTCCGGGGATATGGACGTAGTCGGAATCGACGAAGCGCAATTCTTCGACGATGGTTTGCCCGATGTATGTAATCAATTGGCCAACCAGGGCGTGCGAGTCATCGTCGCCGGATTGGATATGGATTTCAAGGGCAAACCTTTCGGGCCAATGCCTGCGCTGTGCGCCATTGCAGACGACGTGACCAAAGTCCATGCGATTTGTGTAGAATGCGGACGATTAGCCGGATACTCCTACCGGTTGGGAAACGATAAAAAGCTGGTATTGTTAGGCGAAAAAGAAGAATACCAGCCATTATGTCGCGAGTGCTATAACAGGCACAATCATTGAGAAATAAGTTGGAAAGTTCGGAATAAACAATTACTTTTGTTTTATAATAAAATTATTGTGCATTTATTTAATTTATTAAAGCTATGATAGAAGTAAATTCTGTAGAATTAAAAAATAACATGAAAAAGTATTTGGATATTGAAACATATATACTCCTACGACAGGATAAGTTTGATACAAATATAGACTTAGCCAGGGCTGTCACAAGTGAGAAGTTATTAGAAGGAATTAAAGCAGATATTCGAGAGATGTATAAAGTAAAATGAAAGTATTATTTCTTCCCGAAATTCGGGGTTATTTCAAAGAATTAGCTAAAATCTTATACGAAAAAGATTATTTTGGATTTGAACAAAATGCTATTGAATATGCAGAAGATTTGTTTAATGATATAAAAGAATCTCTCCCGAATAAGCAATGCAAAAAAGCGCCGGAATATTTTAACCAATACGGTGAAAATATGTATTACGCCACTTTCAAGAAAAATAAAAACACTCAATGGCATGCATTTTTCAATATTATGGATGATAATGGCGAGATAATTTATTTGGTGCGCTATATTAGCAACAATCATGTAATTGCAAGATACTTATGATAAGACAATCAGCCAATCTGTCGCAAATATATAACGGGCACAATATTTGAAAGTATGAAATAAATGAAGGTAATGAAAAGAATGAAAAGAATATGACAAGACAAGAAATACAAAATTATTTTGAAAAAATAGCCAAGTCCTTAGAGCAAAAACGGCTGAAACAGGCTTTTGATTTGCTTTCCGCGTTATTCTCCCATCTGCAAAATTGGCAGTTGCAAGAGAAGTTTAACTCATTGCAGGACACGTATAAAATGATGCTTAGTTACCTGACCGAAGGCGTGAAAGACCCGGGCAGGGAAAAAGTATATAACGACTTAGTGCATTCAATCTACCAAATTGCAGACGCAGTCATATTGCAGATAAAAACGTCCAACGATAATTCCTTTTTTTATGAAAAAAGAAGGGCTTATCGTTTTTTAGTACCTGAAACATCCCATGAACTGATTGCCGGTTTGGAAGATATTTTCGGAAAAATCGCTCTATTGAGCCTTCTGGATGAAGAGGAGAAAAACCGCAGCCTGAAAGATTTGGAGAAACAAAAGGAACTCCTTAGCCGCAAAGTTTTCTACAACATCTGGTTGAGCGATTTATGGACATCGGATGAAAAAGACCGCTGGACAACAATCCTAAACAATCAATTGGATACGGCTTTTTTCCCCAGCTTGATTGTTACGGGAATAACACTTAATCTCCTGGAAACTTTTGACGAAAAGAAAGCGGCTTTGCTATTTGAAGCGGCGCACCATGAAAGCGCGGAAATCCGTGAACGGGCTTTGACCGGCATCGTGTTATTTCTTCGCAAGTACAACGACCGCTTGTATCTGTATCCCGGAATCACCGAACGGTTAAATCTTTTGGCAGAAAACCCGAAATTCATTCATCAAATCCGGCATATCCTGCTCCAATTTATCTTGAGCCGGGAAACCGAAAAGATTACCAAGAAAATCAAAGACGAATTGTTTCCCGAAATGATGAAAATGGGGCCGAAATTAGGCGCTAAAATCAAACCGGAAGACTTTATGAGCGAGGCCGGAATGGATGATAAAAATCCGGAATGGCAAGACCTGATTGAAGAAGCCGGATTGAAAGATAAATTGCAGGAGCTTTCCGAATTGCAAATGGAAGGCGCCGACGTGATGCACTCATCGTTCATTCACCTGAAAAATTATCCGTTCTTCAATGAACCCGTCAATTGGTTTATCCCTTTTACCATCCCAAGTGATGCCATCGGGAATACGGAATTGACGCAACTGTCCAATGTGTTGACGGCTTCCACCATGTTGTGCAATTCGGATAAATACTCGTTCTTTTTGAGCGTATCGCAAATGCCGGAAAACTACCGGAAAATGATGATCAGTCAGTTCTCTATGGAAACAAAGGCCGTAAAAGAGGCATTGAAAGAAGATTTACAAGATTCTTCCAAAACAATCGACCACCGGACGCGGCAATACATTCAGGATTTGTACCGGTTTTACAAACTTCATCCCCGGAGAAAAGATTTTGAAGACATTTTTGAAATCCAACCGGAATTTTACAAAGTACCGTTTATCAATCAACTGATTAAGGACAATGAAAGCCTGCTTATTATCGGTGAGTATTATTTCAACCGGAATTATTTTGAAGAAGCGGCCGATATTTACAGTATGCTGTTGCAAACCGATCCGAACAACGACATTCTTTACCAGAAAAAAGGCTATTGCCTGCAAATGACCGGCCATTTGCAGCAAGCATTGGAACATTACCAGAAAGCGGAATTGCTGAATGCCAACAGTTCGTGGACAATCAAAAAGTTAGCGTATTGCCACCGTATTTTAAAACAGCCCGAAGAAGCTTTGCATTATTATAAAAAAGCCGAGCAACTGAATCCGGACAATCTTTCCGTTCAATTGAATATCGGCCATTGTTATCTGGAATTGAAAGCGTATGACCAGGCATTAAAATATTATTTCAAAATCGAATACCTGACGAAGAATAAAGAAAAAGCCTGGCGGGCCATCGGCTGGTGTTCGTTCCTGGTCGGGAAATATTCGCAGGCAACAGATTATTTCAACCGGATTATCGAAAGCAATCCCAACTCAACGGATTATCTCAATGCGGGGCATGTTCAATTAGTTACAAAAAACTATAAAGAAGCCCTTCTCCTGTACAAATCAGCAGTGGAAAAAGGGAAACATTCCCAGGAAGAATTTACGGAAATATTCTACAATGACGTTCCCTATCTGATTGATGCAGGGATCAATGAGGAAGATATTCCGTTCATCTTAGACAGTTTAATGTATAGCATATAATAAAAAATTCAAAAATAGTAGTTATATTATTTTTATTGTACGGATTAATTTTATATTTTTGCACGTACAAATTAAGCAATTATTATGGATACAAAATTAACATTGAAACTTAACAAAGGAATTGTTGAAAAAGCAAAAGAATATGCTTCAGAAAACAATCGGAGCTTGTCTAGAATAATAGAATCGTATTTAAGTTTATTGGTAATAAATGCAACTGAAAGTGAATATGAAAATGATGTTCAAATATCGCCATTTGTGAAAAGTATGTCTTCAGGAATTAACATTCCGGCTGATTTAGATTACAAAACGGAATATTCTGATTATTTGTTAGAAAAATACAAATGAATTACCGTAAGTTATTTTTTGACAAAATATGAAGGAGCAGAAAAAAGCAAAGATAAATTGAGAAAATTCAAAGTAATTTCTGAAATTTGTGATTTGGATGAAACAATAATAGAAAAAGGATTAAATTCAAATTTTTCCGATTTTGAAGATTCATTGCAATATTTTAGCGCTTTAAAATCAAATTGTACTATTTTGCTGACAAGAAATGGAAAAGACTTTAAAAATGTTGAAATTCCGATCTTGACAGCGGAAGAATACTGGGTTAACTATAGAAAATAATACCCAATGGTACACAAAAAAGTCAGAATCGTTTTTCCAATTCTGACCTTTTCTGTCATACTGTTTCTTACTTTTGTGGACTTTCGTTTTGCGTAATCACAGAATCCTGCCAATTTCCGGAATTTAAAAATTATCATTACCTTTGTTGTAAAAACAGAGCTATTATGCAAACGAATATTATTATAAACAATAAACTTGTGGAGGAAGCTTTTCGGTATTCTCGAAATATATCTACAGAAAGGGAATTGATTGAAATTGCCCTAAAGGAATATGTAATAAGTCGCAAACAAAAAAGTATCAAAGAATTAAGAGGGAAAATAAAATTTCGTGAAGATTACGATTATAAACTAATGCGAGAAATTTAATGATACTTGTCGATACTTCCATATTAATTGGATATTTCAAAGGGTTAAGTGGCTTGCCTTATGATAAATTAGATGAAATTATAGATAATCAAATTCCTTTTGGTATTAATAATCACATTTATCAAGAAGTATTACAAGGGGCAAAAACAGAAAAAGAATTTAATCAATTAAAAGAATATTTGGATGTATTGCCTTTTTACGATTTGCATAATGGTAGAAAATCGTATGAAAATGCTGCATTAATGTATGTGAAATGTCGAAAATTAGGTGTTACGGTAAGAAGTACCGTAGATTTAATAATCGCTCAAACGGCAATAGAACACAACCTATATTTGTTACACAACGATAACGACTACACAAATATCGCCAAAGTAATCAAAGAGCTAAAGTTATATAAATAGTGAAAGAGCGTTAAACTATTGTTCAGATAACCTGAGTAATTACAAATCAGCCAGTTACTATTCAGCCCCATTCAATGCTAATTTACCGGAAAGGCGCCAATCGCGGAGCGATTACATTATTGTAGAAAAAATGTCATTCCTATCTACCCAAAACCGCAGAGCGGTTTCATTACGGTATTGATTTTCATTTGATTATGTTATTATGCAACCGCTCCGCGGTTGACGGTGGCAGGTGATATTATTCTGTGCTACAATAATGCAATCGCTCCGCGATTAAATGCACAAAATTAATATTTAGCGGGGGCTGAGTAGTTACATCAGACAAGGTAAATTTTAATTTGTGTTAATTCCTTGGTTTATATGGAAAAAGATATTACTTTTGCTAACTAAATAAACATAAATAAAATTTAAGAAAAAATAGATAGTATTTTATAAAGACATAATTCATTAAAAAATAGCATTTAACAACTGTTTTTGTGCCACTAAATTTAGACAATTAAAGCACGATAAGTACAAATAAGGATGCGTTATTAAGTGCCCATGTAAACGTGGGGCTTAGTTTATCCGTTTGTACAGGTCGTCTAAAACCTTGTGGCGCGGAGAAATTTAAGTCCCGCGCTGTTTTTATTTTAAATTAACCGCTTCTCAGGGACTGGAGGCAATAAACACATTTATTGTATGATAAAGAGTTCCTCTATATACTACTCAGATCACTTCCCATAGATAACAATATTGGCGGGCGTAGGGGTTCAATGGTTTTTTCGCTCTCATTTTTAACTAATTGAACACGCCCGCCCACCGCTTAGGGTATAGGCAACCCATCATTTTTCTTCATTTTTATAATTATTAAATTTATATTATCCGGTTGCCTTACCCTTTTACCGGCGCTATGCGCTTAGTACGAATTATAATTAAAAAATACAATAATGAAAAGAAAGATTTTTTTAGCGCTGACACTCATGGTCTTGGGTGCAGCGAGTGTCAATGCGCAGGTGACTATCGGCGGTAATCCAGATCCGGATGTCCCCGGTGCACTGTTGAACTTAAACAGTACCTTCAAAGGCGGACTGTTACTCTCTAATGTCGGAATCATTGAGTTGGGGAAGATCCCTACGGGAAACAATCTTTTCCCGGGAATCATTGCCGGCGATAATGACGATACGAATTTGACTTTTGCCGGTGCAATGGTTTACAATACCAATGTCACTACGGGTAAAGGCATTTATGTATGGAACGGAACCGACTGGACTAAAAGCGGTTCTACGAATTGAAAATTGAAAGTGGAAAATTGAAAGTGGAAAGTTTTAGAAAAAAATTAATAAATAACAAAGAGAATGAAAAGAAAAGTATTTATGCTGCTAATGCTGGCAGCCATGCTGTTGCCTTTCGGGCTACAGGCACAAGTAACGATCGGTGGAATCAATGATCCGCAAGCCGGCGCTA
>JAISKT010000243.1 GCA_031261295.1 Candidatus Symbiothrix sp.
GATGCAAAAACCGAAATGACAATTTATGTGGTCAATTTAAGCGACCAACCGCAACCGGCGCTATTGAACATTGCCGGATTTGCTTTCAAAACGAAAGCCGAAGTGCAAACCATCGGCGACTGCGAATTGACAGCATACAACACTTACGAAAACAAGGACAATGTAGTGTTTAAACCGTCTGTGGCAACGATTAAAAAGAAGGATGCGCACTATACGTTTCCAAAATATTCATACACGGTCATCACGTTGAAAAAATAAAATTAAATAGTATCATTATGAAATACGTAATAGGATTGGACTATGGCACCGACTCCGCTCGCGCCATCATCGTAGAAGCAGAAACGGGGAAGGAAATCGCTTCTTCCGTAAAATACTATAAACGCTGGAAAGAAGGAAAATACTGCGTTCCGGCGAAAAATCAATACCGGCAACATCCATTGGATTATGTGGAATCGCTGGAAGAATCCGTGAAAGAAGCATTGAGCAAAGCGCCGAAAGGTGTAGCCGAAAATGTAGTGGGCATCGCTTTCGATACCACCGGTTCTACCCCTGTGCTGATTAATCAGGACGGTTTGCCTCTGTCCTTGCTGCCGGAATATGCCGAAAATCCCAACGCCATGTTTGTCTTGTGGAAAGACCATACTGCCATTGCGGAAGCCGCAAAAATCAACGAGTTAGCAAAAAAAAGCGCCATTGATTATACCGCTTACGAAGGTGGAATCTATTCGAGCGAATGGGTGTGGGCAAAAATAAGTCACGTATTAAGTGTGGACGAAAGTATCCGCAAAGATGCTTACAGTTGGATTGAACATTGCGATTGGCTGCCTGCGTTGATAACCGGCAAAACCCGCCCGGCCGACTTGGTTCGTGGTCGTTGTGCGGCAGGGCACAAAGCTTTGTGGCATCCTTCGTGGGGCGGATTGCCTCCCGAAGAATTTCTGACAGCTATCAACCCGCTTTTAGCCGGATTCCGCAGCCGTTTGTTTGAAGAAACTTATCCCAGCAATACCCAAGTCGGTCGGTTGACGGAAGAATGGGCCAAACGATTGGGACTAAGCACAAATGTAGCCGTTGCTGCCGGCGCTTTCGATTGCCATTTTGGGGCAGTTGGCGCGGAAATTACACCGGGAGCCTTTGTCCGCGTTATCGGTACTTCCACTTGCGATGTGATGGTGGTTCCCTACGAAGAAATCGGCGACAAACTGATTCCCGGTATTTGCGGACAAGTCGATGGCTCGGTCATCCCCGGTTTGGTGGGACTGGAAGCCGGACAATCGGGTTTCGGCGATATTTACGCGTGGTTCAAGCGTGTTTTGGAATTTCCATTGCAATTCGTTTCAGACGAAAAATTGAGACAGGAAATTTCGGATAAAATCATTCCCGCACTTTCCGAAGAAGCTGCAAAAATACCGGTTTCAGAAAGTAGTGTTTTAGCTGTGGATTGGATGAATGGACGCCGCACACCCGATGCCAATCAATTGGTCAAAGGTACAATTACGGGATTAAATCTCGGAAGTTCCGCACCATTGATTTTCAAAGCATTAGTAGAAGCAACCGCATTCGGCAGTAAGGCAATTGTGGACAGATTTATCGAAAATGGCATTGAAATCAAAGAGGTTATTGGTATTGGCGGTATTTCACTGAAGTCGCCCTTTGTGATGCAGACTTTGGCGGATGTATTGGGAATGCCTATCAAGGTAGCGCGTACCGAACAGGCTTGCGCTTTCGGCGCGGCGATGTTTGCAGCGGTAGTTGCCGGAGTGTACGATAAGGTTGAAGAGGCACAAAAAGCTATGGGACAGGGATTTGCTTTTGAGTACATTCCCAATGAAGAAAATCATTCATTGTACTTGGAATTGTATAAAAAGTATCAGGCAATTGGTAAATTTACAGAAACAACATTATTCAACTAAACTTTCCATGTTTTAGAAACATGGAAAGTTTTTCAATTAAACCTTCCAGGTTTTAAAAACCTGGAAGGTTTGGAACTTAACAATCTAATAAATCACAGTATGAATTGGAATTCACATGAATTTTTATGGCTCGACTGGGTGATTATTGCAGTCGGAATCGTATCCATAACGTGGGCGGTATGGCGCTCGATACAAAAAGACAAACGTTTGCAACAGGGCGCCAATAGCGAAGATTACCTGTTTGGGAAAGGCGAACCCTGGTACATTATCGGTGCGGCTATCTTTGCTGCCAATATCGGTTCGGAACACTTGGTAGGACTTGCCGGTACTGGCGCTGAGGCGGGTGTAGGTATGGCTCACTGGGAAATGCAGGGCTGGATGATACTCATCTTGGGTTGGCTCTTTGTACCCTTCTATCAATTGATGAACAATAAGATGGGAAAAATCATCACCATGCCCGATTTCCTCAAATATCGTTATACGCCTGCTACGGGTTCGTGGCTGTCCATCATTACCCTTATTGCATACGTACTGACCAAAGTAAGCGTAACGGCATTTACCGGCGGTATTTTTATGCAAAGTTTACTGGGTATCCCTTTCTGGTACGGCGCCATCGGCTTGATCGTTTTAACCGGTCTTTTTACCGTTTTGGGTGGAATGAAAGGCGTGATGACACTGTCCGCCATTCAAACGCCTATCCTTATCATCGGTTCCTTCCTGGTACTTTTCTTAGGATTGTCGGCGCTCGGCGGCGGCAGTATTGCTGCCGGTTGGACGGCAATGATTGACTACTCTAAAACGCTCAACGTAGGAGCTGACGGCGTGGCATACGGCACCAACCACATGTTCCATTTTGAAACGGGTGACCCGATGTTTGACAAATATCCCGGATTTTGGGTGTTTATCGGAGCGTCCATTATCGGTTTTTGGTATTGGTGTACCGACCAGCACATTGTGCAACGGGTACTCGGACAACGCAAAGGCGAGTCGAACGATGTCGTAATGAAACGCGCCCGCAGAGGCACTATCGCTGCCGGTTATTTCAAATTGTTGCCTGTATTTATGTTCCTAATACCGGGTCTGGTTGCCGCGGCATTGGCAGCACGTCCCGACAGCGGTTTTACCTTGGATAATCCGGATACCGCTTTTGGTTCTATGGTTAAATTTGTATTGCCCGTGGGCGTGAAAGGGATTGTTACAGTAGGTTTTATATCGGCATTGGTGGCTTCGTTGGCGGCATTTTTTAACTCTTGCGCTACGCTGTTTACCGAAGATTTTTACAAACCCATGTTCAAGAAAAAAAGCGAGGCAAACTACGTTTTGGTAGGACGTATTGCTACCGTGGTAGTAGTGATACTGGGTATTATTTGGATACCCGTAATGATGAGTCTCGGCAGCCTTTACAGTTATTTGCAAGATATTCAATCGCTGCTTGCTCCGGCCATGGTAGCCGTATTTGCGCTGGGTATTTTCTCCAAAAAAATTACGCCCAAAGCAGGTGAAACAGGTATGATCGTAGGCTTTGTTATTGGTATGGTGCGCTTGCTGACCAACATCCTCACCGGCTCAGGTAGAAATAGTATGGAAGGTGCGTTTTGGGACAACACCGCCTGGTTTTGGCAAACCAATTGGCTTATTTTTGAAATATGGCTGCTTGTCTTCATTATGGCGCTGATGGTAGTCGTATCATTTTTTACGCCGAAACCTACTGCTCAACAGATAGAGGCTATCACTTTCACGGACGACTACAAGAAACTTGTCAGGAAGAGTTGGAACAAGTGGGATGTAATTGCTTCACTTGGCGTGGTTGCTCTTTGTGCGCTGTTTTATATGTATTTCTGGTAAAACGGAATGATTAAAAAAAGGCTGCCTCCTCATTATTAGGAGACAGCCTTTTTTTATTGATGCTTATTTATTTACTTTAAATGTGTAGATTGCAAATGTATAAGGTTCTAATTCAGTGCTGAATACATTTCCATTAATTGTCACGGCGCTTTCCTGCGGAATAATAGCCGAAGGTTGTTCCAACGTATTATCCGTATCCAAATCGGTCGAATGGAGTTGAATAACGCGACCGGCGCTCAGGCTTTCATTTTTCTTCAAACCGGAAAAATGCAGCGCAACGGATTGCGCTTTATCCGAAGTGTTTACTACTTTCACAATAATGGAATTGTCTTTTTTCTCCCGGACGGCGCTTGCAAAAAGCCCGTTTTGTCCTTCCGCTCCGGTCACCGGTTTTTGATTCATCGTCAAAGGAAGGACGTTACTGCCTTTGTTATGCGAAAAAAGTTGCTGCACATAATAACTCACCGTGCGTACACTGTTCAGATTGTCGAACCAAATCATATCCGGACGCCATTGCCAGCCTTCCACGTGGGCGAACAAGGGTGCATAAGTGGCTATTTGCACGATATCCGCATTGCGTTCCAAACCGGTCATAAAAGCCGCTTCCAAGAGGGACGTGTAGAAATGATTCCATTTTTTCCCCTTTCCATGACAGGCATATTCTCCGGCAAAAACCGCCGGCCCTTTCCGGTCGTAGTTGTCATACCGTGCTCCCTGACTGAGGAACCACGTTTCGGGACGGTAGAAATGCTCATCGACCAGATCCACTTTCAAGCGTTTCATTTCCGGCCAGAGGTATTCAAATTGTTTCCCTTCCGAATCCGGGCCGGCACTGCCGATAATCCGGATATCCGGATAAGCTTTGCGGATCGCTTTTACAAAAGGTTCCAGATGTTCGGGATATTCGGGGCCCCACTGTTCATTGCCGATGGCGATAAGTTTCAGATTGAAAGGCGCCGGATGTCCCATTTCCGCCCGTATTTTTCCCCAGGTGGAATGACTATCTCCATTGGCAAACTCAATTAAATC
>JAISKT010000355.1 GCA_031261295.1 Candidatus Symbiothrix sp.
GTATAAGGCGCATAGCGCCTGCTATAAAGGGCAAGGCAACCGGTAATTATAAATTTAATAAGAATGAAAAAAAATCTGATTGGTTGCCTGTACCCTAAGCGATGGGCGGGCGTGTTCAAACAGTTAAAATGAGAGCGAAAAACCATTGAACTGATACGCCCGCCAATTTCCTTTGCCCGTCATTTCGAGCATAGCGAGAATTGACGATTGTATGTGTTTGCAAAAACACATTTGACTTGTTCTGCATATTTGTAGAATTGTTTAATGCTTCCAAGTCCCGAAGAAGCGGTTATTTAAAATAAAAAACGTGGGACTTAACTTTATTCGTCTTCGAGGTTCTCGAATACCCACAGTAACAAATAAGTTAGGCCCACGATTTCACGTGAACGCTTACTATTCATTCTTGTTACTGTAGAAACTTTCGAGATTTCGAAGACAAGAATAAAAGCTAACGCTTTTTTTTATTAATGAATTATGTCTTTATAAACTGTTTTCTATTTTGTAATAAACCCTTTTTCCTTTTATTTAATTAACAAAGGTAATATCTTTTTTCATATAAACAAAGGAATTAACACAAATTAAAATTTACCTTGGCTTATTTGTAATTACTCAGCCCCGCTAAATACTAATTTTGCGCATTTAATCGCGGAGCGATTGCATTATTGTAGCACAGAATAATACCACCTGCCACCGTCAACCGCGGAGCGGTTGCAGAATAACATAATCAAATGAAAATCAATCCTATAATGAAACCGCTCCGCGGTTTTGGGTAGATGGGGATGACATTTTTCTACAATAATGTAATCGCTCCGCGATTGGCGCCTTTCCGGTAAGAGCTATGCAAAATTATAATAACGCTGTTTATCGCCCCGATGGGGGCAAGAGCATTAGCACAGGGCGTTGCCCTTTTTCAATGATATAAATAACTATACGTTTTTTATTTCACATTTCTAATGGAGCTGAGTAGTAACGTTCCTATGTAACTATTCAGGTACTGTAAATACTAATTTGGCGGAGAGGCGCTAATCGCGGAGCGATTGCATTATTGTAGAACTTGCATTTCACAGTTCCGGCAATCAAACTGCAAGGAAAGCCGGTGGGAACCTGCCGTAAGCGTCAAGGGTTCGCTGAATTTTGGGGGTGTACCCTGCTTGGGACAACCGCCCAATTGGTATTGGAGGCAATGCTTGATAAACATTACCGGAACGGCTGCCGGGGGATTTAACTCAAAGGCCGGCGCAATGGTTTTTACTTTGTGTTGCCGGTAAAATTCCCCGGCTTTTTCATTGGAAACATTTCCCCGGTAAGTCAAATCGGTTTCAGGATATGGATGATAAGTAGGGGAAATCGGTTTTATGGGCTTTTGAATGGCTATTTTTCGCACACTCAATAAAAGAGCGATAACCTTTCGGCGCAGGTCGCTCAAAATGGAAGAAGGAATAAACCAATTGTCTGTAAGCCGGTTCGACAATTTTGTTAGCTGAAAAGGAGTATTGCCCAATTTGGATAATTGTTCCCGGATGTTGGCTTTTGGGTCTTTCTTCGAAAGTTCCTTCGCCAATTCAACCGTTATTGTTGCGGAATAAAAATCTTCATCTGTTGCGGTGAGCGAAAAACCGAAATTGTTTTCTTCCAGTTCCAATTCAACGCCTATTTTTCGTTCTGCCGATTTCTTGGATAAGGTCTTTTCAAATTCGTGGTCGTAATTGCGGTAAAGCGTAATCCCCGGACTTAACCGCGGCATATCCGCCGGAAAAATCTTATTGCCTTCCACTCTATTCACCCTGAATCCAATTAATTCCCGCTTATGATTCCTTTCATTCGTAAAGAAGCACAGTCCATCGCCGTTGTGCACCGGATTTTTACCTGAATAAGTAAAAAAATAGTTGCTTAAATCTTTTACCGTGCCGATGCGTTCCCCTAAAGATTTGGGTGAATCCGGAGAAGCGCTGTTCTTGTTTCTTCCGTGCAAAAAATACGTTGTAAAGCCCCGGTTGAAACTTTTATTGGGATCGGGAACAAAAAAAGCGGCGCTTGTCCCGGATGAGGAAGCCCTGTATTCGAGACGTTTTTCAAAGAGGACATCCAACTTTTTCCGGTAGTAAGCCGTCGTGTTTTTTACATACGAAGTATCTTTCAGACGGCCTTCTATTTTGAAAGAAGTGACGCCGGCATCCAGCAATTCTTCCAGCTGTTCCGACAAGTTGAGGTCTTTCAGGGACAACAAATGTTTGTTGGATTCCAATATTTTTCCATTCGCATCGTGCAATGTATAAGGTAAACGGCAATATTGAGCGCATTCGCCCCGGTTGGCGCTCCTGCCCGAAAGCGCCTGACTGATATAACATTGCCCGCTGAAAGAGGTGCACAAAGCGCCATGAACAAAAACTTCCAAAGCCACATGCGTATGGGAAGCGATGTCTTTGATTTCGCCAATGGATAATTCCCTGGCCAGGACGACTTGTGAAAATCCGGTTTCTTCCAGGAATTGGACTTTTTCAATGCTCCGGTTGTCGGTTTGCGTGCTGGCGTGCAAAGCGATGGGCGGCAAAGGAAGATTCAAAATTCCCATATCCTGGATAATAAGCGCATCGGCTCCGGTACGATAGATATCCCAAATCAATTGTTCGGCATCCGCTAATTCTTCGTCTTTGAGGAGGGTATTGAGCGCCACATATATTTTTGCATGGAAAATATGAGCGTAATCAACCAATTGCTGTATATCTTCCAAGGAATTTCCGGCTGCGGAACGGGCGCTGAATTTAGGTGCGCCTATATAAACGGCATCGGCGCCATGATTGATCGCTTCAATGCCTGCTTCGAGATTTTTGGCAGGAGCAAGTAATTCAATCTTCCGGACGGTTTTCATTGTTCAGACATCTAAATCTTCCAATTGTTCGATTTCTTCCGGATAGAAAGGCGTAGCCTGATAGACATAGTAGTTCAGCCAGTTTTTGAATAGCAAATGCGCATGGGCGCGCCATTTGACGGAAATACCTTTTTGCGGATCATTGTCCTTGTAGTAATTGGCAGGCATTTCAATCGGGAGGCCTTTGTTTAAATCCCGCGTATATTCGTTATTCAAGGTATCCGGTGCATATTCCGAATGGCCGGTGATGAATATCTCGCGTCCGTTCCGCGCCATAACGATATGAACGCCGGATTCTTCCGATTCGGCCAATAGTTGTAAGGCCGGAACCCGAAGGATGTCTTCTCTCTTAATTTCCGTATGGCGACTGTGGGGAGCATAAAATTCATCGTCAAATCCGCGGAGGAGAGGCACGCTTGTATCGTTGATTGCATGCCGGAACACGCCGAACATTTTCTTGCTTAAGGGATATTTGGGCACCTGATGAAAATGATAAAGTCCCGCCTGCGCCGCCCAACAGATATAGACTGTGGACGTTACATGTTTGGCCGCCCAATCAAAAATGGCCTGTAATTCTTTCCAGTAAGTGACTTTCTCAAATTCCAGCAATTCGACTGGCGCTCCGGTAATGATCATCCCGTCGTAATTTTGCTTGCGGATATCGTCAAAATTCTTGTAGAAAGTAGCCAAATGTTCAGGGGAAGTATTTTTGCTTTGATGATCTTTCATCTTGATAAAATCGACTTCCACCTGCAAGGGACTGTTGGAAAGCAAGCGCACGAAATCCGTTTCGGTCGTGATTTTCACCGGCATTAAATTCAAAAGTGCGACTTTCAGCGGACGAATATCTTGTTGGGCCGCACGTTCGTCGTCCATCACAAAAATATTTTCCTGTTTCAATATTTCTACCGCCGGTAAATTATGAGGTATGTTTAATGGCATCTCTTTTGCGATTTAGTATACAAAGATACATCAAAATCTCTGATTAAAAAGGGGAGATTATATTTTAACTGTTCTATGTTCATCTTATAACCTATCAATCAATTTGTTCCTTACCAACTCCCATGCTTCTCTATCATCATACTCAACTCCTTTTTTCAAGATAAGATAAACATCATCCGTAAACTCTTTCATCACCATCTTTTCTTCCATATTGGCAAGAAACTGTTTCTGTGTAGGCGGTTTATCTACGGAATATTCCATATACTTTTTGTAGCACTGCACTACTTTCTCCGCATCCACATCCCGATAAGTCATTGCCCAATATAAATCAAACAAATCGCGTCCTTTCCGGCGTTGGTACAATGCGCGTAACTTTGTTCCCAGCAATTCTTCCAATTCATATCCGGTTAGATTACATTCGCCTGAAAACCATGTACTTTCAACTTTATACGGAATTTCTTTCAAGCCCAATACATTGAAATGCTCCCGTGTGTTGATTTCTATTTTCAACCGCATATTGACTGAGGGTTTTACTTCTGTTTCAAAACGATAGATGATTGTGTTGTTATGAATATGCTGTTTTACCGTTCGTTTCGTGCCCAGAAAAGAAAGTCGTTCCCTGATTCGTTTGAGTATTGGATTAATCGGTTCGGAATTAACTTGTACCAAATCAATATCTTCACTGTAACGGATTTGTGGTGGCAGATACAACTTGTGTAAAGCCGTTCCTCCCCGAAATGCCAATGAATTCTTCAATAAATCATCGGAAAACATTTCTACCAATGCCCTTGCAATTACCATATCCTGTTCGATTTGAGCAGAACTCGGCCACGGAGCAGTTTCTTTCCATTCTTCTATATATCGTATCGGAATCATAAATCATTCTCTATTATTACATTCACATCCACTTTCCACTCTCTGTCAATATTACCCTGCTTTGGAGAAGCTACGGATAACAGAATATTTTGAGTTGCCTTCCCTTTTAATGCTCGTTGTATGGACGCAACCAAATCCTGCCTGTTATAGACTTTATCACATAAATATCCAAGTCGCTGTACAGATGAGATTTGCGGATAGCCGGATGCCATTTTATACATTTTGGACGGTTTTATTTCTTCGATGAGTTCTTCAAGAATCGGAACAATTCGGGAAATTCCTCCGATTTTTCCATTGAACGACATAAAATCCAAGGCTGTCAGTTCCGGTCTCGAAACATTGAAATATCCGGCAGCAGAATTTTTCTTCTCAATTCCTTCCTGCTCCCACGTTTTCCGGACAAGAAAGTTTATCCGGGTATTGTTTTCAACAATGGCTCGCATCGGACTTTGTACGATTACCTGATATTCCATTGGTTGCTGATGCGCTGCGCCATATAATGCCGCAGCCGAATACAACGCCACATAATAATCCCGTCCCAAATATTTCATTAGGTCGTCAATGTATAGAAAAACAGGCAGAGAGCCGTTTTCTGCATATTCCGGCGGAAGCACAACATAAAAGTCTTTACGGATAATAGCAATTTTATTATCCGCTTTCAACCGGTATAGCTTCCTGCGAATGGCTTGTTCGGAAGACTCAAACGTTTGGTTTAATTCTTCAAAAGTGAATGAGAATCTACCTTTTGAGCGTATTTTCAAAAGATATTCATCTATATATTCGTATTTTTTTTTTTGTTCCACTCAATAAATAATTTTCGCAAAGGTATAAATTTTGTCTGTAATTGCAAATAATTTATTTATTGAATATGCACGGCTACCTCCATGCACATACGGGCGTTGTGATACGGGCATTTCCAAAAACCGGCCTTATCGTCCGTATGATTTTGTTGGCCGTCGGGAGATGCGCTCCACACCCATTCGCCGTTTTCTTTGTCTAAAATATGTTCTTGAATGTATTTCCAGCAATTTTTTGCTACGTTCAAATAGTTGGTATCTCCTGAAATCTTGTACGCATACGAAGAACCCACTACCGTTTCCGCCTGAATCCACCAGTGACGGTCTGTGTCGATATGACCTTCATGTGTTTTCTCATAAATCATGCTTCCATCCGGTTGCAATCCTTCGTAAGCCGCTTCCACAATTTCAATCGAAAGTTTTTTGATTTCTTCAATCAGAGCGGCGTCACCCAACACTTCGGCTGCTTCGTAAAGCAACCAAGCGGCTTCAATATCATGTCCGTAAGAAACAATATCGAATTGGGAACGCCATTCCCAATCAAAGAACAGATCCAAATGTTTGGTTTTTGCATTGACAATATGATTGCAAAAATCCCGGATGAGCTGCGTTTGCGCTTGGACGATTGCCGGGTCTTTCCAAACACGCAACAGATTGGTATAAGGCTCAAGGATATGCAGATGCGTATTCATTGATTTGGGCACATTGGCATCGCGCTCGCTCAGTTTCATATCTTCAATGGGTTGCCAATCGCGATTCAACGCTTCGAGGTAGCCGCCGTACTGCGGATCGTAAGCCTGTTTTTCCAAGAGATTAAAAATCCGGATCGCTTCTTCCAAAGCTTCCGGCCGGCCGGTGGCCCGATATAATTCGGAAAAGCCATACAAGGCAAATCCCTGTGCATAAATTTGTTTGCGGGTGTTCACCGGATTGCCGAGATAATCCAGTTCCCAATACACGCCGCCGTATTCTTTGTCCACAAAATGGTCGAGGATGTATTGGAAAGCGCGCTCGGCCATTTCCCGGTATTGGGGATTTTTCTGTGTGCGGTAAGCGGCAGAAAATGTCCACAAAATACGGGCATTCATGATAAGTCCTTTATTGGCTTGTTTATGAAGCAGTTCATGGCCGTCGATGCGGCCATAGAAACCACCGTTTTCGTTATCCGTCATTTTTTTTATCCAATACGGAAGAATATCGTCGATCAATTCTTGTTTAAGCTCTTTTTTTAAAACCCCTAAATCCCCTAAAGGGGACTTTAGTGAGTGCGTATTATCAATATTTGTCATATATTTATGTTTATATTTTTACTCTCTTAATAATCTCACTACGCTAAGCCCCCTTGAGGGGGTTTGGGGGTATTATTTTTTTCTTTTTTTCTCTAATTCTGCTGCTATTTCTTTCACTCGCTTTTCGGAAAGCGGGTAAAACATCATCCCGATGAAGGCCAATACGCAACAAACAGCCGGTAATAAGCTGATCATCATGCGTTCACCGAAAATGGTTTGCATACTTTGTTCGGCAGCTTCCGGATTGTATTTGAACCAGAAAAGAATCCAACCGGTAAGCGCCGCTCCCAATGCCCAACCGAGTTTTTGCGACATGGACGAGGAGGAAAAAATCAATCCCGATGCCCGGCGATTGGTCTTCAATTCTTGATCGTCCACAATGTCGGCAAACATACTCCACAG
>JAISKT010000002.1 GCA_031261295.1 Candidatus Symbiothrix sp.
GGAAAGCTTCTGTAGATTTTTACACAGCAGATAGTCCTTCTACTTATTCGGTTATTATTGAGGGTATTACTCCCGAAGGAAAATTGATTTATTATCAAGGAAAATCGGTAGTTTCCGTGAAAACAGACTGAGGTTTGCAAGATAGTCAATTATTTACTTTATATTGATAATTATTAAAATAAACAATTAATACACAAACAAGATGAAAACAAAAATGTTATCCATGTTTATTGCAGCTTGTATGCTGTTGGTGTCGTGCTCTAACGAGGAAGAAGTAGTTCCTACTTTGTCAATAGTAAATAGAGCTGTTTTTGCAAGTATGTATTCAGATACGTATAGAGTTAATATTGAGTGCAATACGGAATGGACAGCTACTGTTGATGATGCGGCATGGTGTTCCATTTCACCGGTAAGCGGAAATGGGAATGATGTTATTACGGTGACAGTAGAACCTAATCCAATAACGACTGAACGCAAGGCTACGATAACTGTTCGGACAAAGACATTGCAAGAAACAGCCACGGTTATTCAACAAGCAGCCTTGCCGACTTTGTCTATTACTCCAACAGCCATCAATCCGGAGGCTTCTGCCGGTACATATTCCATAAATGTTACAAGCAACATTGCCTGGAATACAGCAGTTGAATATATAACGGAACAAGGCTGGTGTACAGTGGAACCGGCTTCCGGTACCGGCACAGGTGTTATTACAGTCAGTCTTACCCAAAATACAAATTCCCGTCGTTCGGCTATTATCACAGTTAAATCGGATAATATTGTGCGCAATTACACCCTTATTCAGCATGGAGTGCCTCCTCTGGAAGAAGGAATCACTATAAATGGTATTACATGGGCAACAAAAAATGTAGGTAATTTTGGAACTTTTGCCGATATGTCTTCTGATTTTGGCAAGTATTATCAGTTTAACAGAAGGGTTGCTTATTCAATAGCTAATAATTCCGTCACACCGAAATGGAATACCGCAGCCAATCAGGAAGGTGTGAGTGTTTGGGAATACATCAACGATCCGAGTCCTGAAGGATGGAGGATGCCGACAACCGGCGAATTAATCAATTTATCGGAATCCGGTCATCATTGGGTAACTGCTGAAGAAAGCGGTTTTTCCTGTGCCGGCGCCTGGTTTGGTACAAACGCTCAAAATGCGGTTGCCGACAATCCGGGAGAAGCCGTGTTTTTACCTGCCTTGGGGATAATATCACCAGACGGGGAACATTTTAATAATGGCCTTTATGGTTATTATTGGTCAAAAGAAACCGGCGGATTCCCCGGTTGTCAAAGCTTCGTTTTTGGTGAAACATATTTTAATAATTTAACTAACAGCTTTTTAAGTAAAGAATCCGGAGTGTTGATTCGTAGTGTAAAAGAGTAATTATCTATCATTTTCAAGATTCCATAGTCAAATTGCCATGAAAAAAATAGTTTGGAAAGACTTGCGAACGCTCAGTGTCTGGATACTGATAAGCGTTGGGCTTGCCCTTGGTTTGCGTATTTTTATTTTTGCCTCTTTCAAAGTTCCAAGCCCTTCTATGGAACCAACCATACTGGCAGGGGATTATGTTTGGGTAAACAAACTCACATTAGGCGCTCGCATGTATGCAAATTTTGATTTTATAAGGGGAGGGAAAGTAGAAACCAAACGATTGCCGGGAATCCGGAAAGTAAAACGAAACGATGTATTGGTTTTTAATCCTCCCTGTAATGAATCCGGTCAATTCGGATTCGATATAAACACCTTTTACATAAAACGATGCGTAGCGATTCCGGGTGATACTTTCTATATTGATAACGGCATTTATAAAATAAAAAATTGTCCGGATGTTTTGGGTTACTATGCACATCAATGGCAATTTTCTAAAGAAATGGATGAAAATATACACTCAGGAATGACATTTGACTGTTTCCCTTTTGATGAATTTTATCATTGGACACTGAAAGATTTTGGCCCCTTGTATATTCCTCGTAAAGGGGATTTGATGGAGATTAATTTACAGAATATAAAGCTATATCACGCATTGATTGAATACGAAACAGGAGAAATAATAGCCATCCGTGAAAACAAAGTATATTTAAATAATAAAAGGCTGGCATTTTATACTTTTCGAGAAAATTATTATTTTATGGCAGGCGATTTTGTATTTAATTCCGGCGACTCCCGGTATTGGGGCTTGCTACCCGAAGATCATATCATCGGCAAAGCATCCGTTATTTGGCAATCAAAAGACATAAACACAGGAAAACGCAGATGGAAAAGAATGCTAAAATCAATAAAATGAGCATTAGAACTCAAATTTTTGTCATTGCTGGCTTGACCCGCCATCCCCTGAAAATCGTGAATACGTGTTTAACGGACACTATGGGATTGCGGGTCAAGCCCGCAAAGACAGCAATCATTCTCTCAGTTCCGTTTCTATTAGTATTGGCAACTGTTTTTGTGATAGACAACAGTTTGACTCGCAGCGTGGTTTCCGGAAAATATTTCTGGTTTTACGGAGCTATGGAATTAGTTTCGATTGCAACAGCAGTGTCTTTTATTATCTATCGAAAACCTGTCCGGTTTTCGATCTTCGATGGGCTTATTGCTGTATTTTGTTTATCCGGATTAGGAGTTACCTATTATCATACTGGAGGCATTACCACCAAATTCATCTTGGCATTATTGTTGTTAATCCTTTACTTTTATTTTCGGATATTTCTTGCCCAAAACAAACGAAATCTTTCTTGCTTGCTTTTGTGCTTTATTCTTACCGGTCTGGTAGAAGCCGTTTGGGGATTGAAGCAGTTATATGGTTTCTCTTTTTCCCAACACCATCTGTTTAAAACAACCGGTTCGTTTTTCAATCCGGGACCCTACGCGGGCTATCTCGTTGTCGTTTTTCCAATGGCGCTGTATTACTGGGTACACGGTGCACGGTAAGGGTTTTTTAGAGTCTGTGGGTTATAGTTTGCGTTTTGTGTTTGGCCTGACAAGCTGTATTGCTATTTTGTTGATTCTTCCGGCAACCATGAGCCGGGCAGCCTGGTTGGCCGCTATTGCCGGAAGCGGTTTGGTGTTGTATGCCCGGTACGCCGGTTGGTTAAAAAAGCAATACCGGCGCTATAAGAAACAAACCATCCTGATCGGAAGCACTTTTGCTTTGTTTTTAGTATTGGCTTTAGCCGGCGTGTATTACCTGAAAAAAGATTCGGCAGACGGACGGGCTTTGATGTGGAAAGTTGCCTTGAAAACCATTCCGAAACATCCTTTGGGTGTGGGATTGGGACAGTTTCCAGGAACCTACGCTTCGGAACAAGCGCTTTATTTTGCTTCCGGAGAAGCTTCGGAACAGGAAGAATTGGTTGCCGGAAGTCCGGAATATGCGTTCAATGAATACCTGCAGATG
This sequence comes from Candidatus Symbiothrix sp., assembly GCA_031261295.1. Lineage (GTDB taxonomy): Bacteria > Bacteroidota > Bacteroidia > Bacteroidales > Azobacteroidaceae > Azobacteroides. Next base: position 3,402 of record JAISKT010000002.1, read on the forward strand.
GCTGTCGAATGGGGTATTGTTCCGTTTTTGTTGTTTGGAATCATAATTGCAGGAGCTTTATACAGAGGGTATAAACGGAAACAAATCGCAGCAACAGCCTCCTTGGTTTCTTTGCTCGTTTTTGCCGGAATGTCTTATCCGTTCAGCGTACTGCCCTTTGCTATTGCCTTGGTTTTTCTACTGGCGGTGATTTATTCAGAAAAGAATACAAACCAAAAGTCCGCCAAGACAGCCATAATATTATTAACCGGTTTCTTGCTTACCGGCTTGTGTATCTATAATCGCTACCCGACTTACAATGCCTACAAAAAATGGAATTTTGCAAAAGTATTGTATCAAACGAAAAGTTACGAACCGGCCAAAAAAGAATATGCCGCACTGTATCCGTATTTAAATGATCAAATCAATTTTATGTTTGAATACGGACACCTGTTGTCGAACAGCAAAGAATACGAAGCCGGGAATGAAATATTGCAACAAACGGTACGGATATGCGGCGACCCGATGCTGTACAATGTGATGGGTAAAAACTATCAGGCAATGAAAAAATACGAACAGGCGGAAGCTTGTTTTATCCGGGCGACACAAATGATTCCCAATCGCTTGTATCCCTGGTATCTTTTGTGTAAATTGTACGCCGAAATGGGATTGTCTGAGAAAGTGCAGGAAACGGCGGCTATTGTACTGACCAAAGAGCCGAAAGTACAGTCGCCTGCCGTAAGGGAAATGAGAGAAGAAGTTGAAAAACTAAGAGTTAAAAACTAAGAACTAAAAGTTATGCGTTACACATTAATATCCGCGTTAATCCGCCTGATTCGCGTCATCCGCGTTCCATTGTTATGTCTTTTATTGTTGTCCTGTTCCTCCAAAAAAGAAGAACAAACAGAAGAAAATGTATCGACCGTTTTGCCGGACGAAATCAGCGAAGTGCGGGCGATACGCTTAGAATACACCGGTTTTCAACACGAACTGATTGCCAACGGCGTGGTTTCCGCTCAAAACAAAGTGGATTTGAAGTTTCCGGCTTCGGAAAACGTAAGCGCTATTTATGTCAAAAACGGCGATAAAGTCCGGAAAGGGCAAAAAATCGCTCAGTTGGAACCCTTCAAATTGCAAAATAATTTGGCGCAGGCGAAAGACAACCTGGCTCGTGCCCGCTTAGAATTGCAAGACGTATTGATCGGACAGGGTTATTCATTGAACGATACGGCTGCTGTTCCGGCAGAAGTCATGCAATTGGCTAAGGTGAAAAGCAATTACGACCAGAGCCTTATCCAATACGATTTATCAGAATACAATTACAAAAATTCCGTTCTCTATGCTCCTTTCGAAGGCATAGTCGCCAATTTATTTACGAAAGTATATAATCGCCGGATGCCGGACAAGCGTTCTGCACCATTATCGACCCGGCGCATCCCGGAGTGGATTTCAAAATATTGGAAAGTGAATTGCCTTTGGTACGTTTGGGGGATAAGGTAGAGGTGAGTCCTTTTTCTATCCGCGATTACACTTGCGAAGGTCGTATCATCGAAATCAATCCGGTGGTGGACAAAAACGGCATGGTACAGGTGAAAGCGCTGACCGGCAATTCCCAAAATCAACTCTACGACGGAATGAATGTAAAAATCCGCTTGCAGCGTTCCGCAGGCAAACAATTAGTGATACCGAAAGAGGCTTTGGTGCTGCGTACCAACAAAAAAGTGGTCTTCACGCTGAAAGACGGAAAAGCGCAATGGGTATATGTTCAAACCGGTTTGGAAAATTCGACCGGCTATGTGGTGACCGAAGGTTTAGCCGAAGGGGATAGCGTAATATACGAAGGCAACATTAATTTGGCGCATGAAGCGCCGGTCATCGTGAAATGATAAAATTTCTAATCAATAGACCCATTGCCGTATGCATGTTATTTACGGCATTCTTCCTGCTCGGCATCATCACTTATTTGAATGTGCCGGTATCGCTGTTGCCCGATATTGCCATTCCTGAAATTACGGTACAGGTTTCCGGGGCGAACAATTCGGCGCGGGAATTGGAAAATACGGTGGTCGGTCCTATCCGGCAACAATTGCTGCAAATCGGAAAATTGCGGGATATCCGTACCGAAACGCGGGACGGCAACGCCCTGATCCGTTTGAGTTTTGAATACGGAACCAATACGGATTTGGCTTTTATCGAAGCCAATGAGAAAATAGATGCGGCGATGAATTATCTCCCGCGGGAGATTGAACGCCCGCGCGTAATCAAAGCCAGCGCCACCGATATTCCGGTTTTCAATTTGAATTTAACGCTAAAGGAAGAAAGCACGTTTAATCAGGGGATTGCGGGTCAAGCCCGCAATGACAAGTCCAAAGAACAAGCCCGCAATGACAGGTCAAACGATTTTCTTGATCTTTGTGAATTTGCCGAAACGGTTATCAAACGGCAAATCGAACAGCTTCCCCAGGTAGCGATGGTGGATATGACCGGAAAAATCGACAAGCAAGTCCTGATTTTTCCGGACAAACGGTTGTTGGAAATAACCGGCATTACACTTTCCGATATCGAATCGGCTTTGAATAACAACAATATCGAGCCTGGCAGCATGATTGTCCGGGACGGTTATTATGAATACAACATCAAATTTTCGGCCGTACTCCGCACCGTGGAAGATATTCAAAATATATACATCCGGAAAAATGATAAAATTTTTCAATTAAAAGACCTGACGCAAATAACCATTGCTCCGGAAAAAGAAAACGGAGTCGCCCTGTACAACGGCAAACGGGCAATTACTTTGGCTGTCATCAAGCAGGCAGATGAAAATATGGCGAATATGCAAGGCGCTTTGAAGGGAGTCATAGATCGCTTCCGCACCAATTACCCGGATATTGAATTCAGTATTTCCCAAAATCAAACCGAACTGCTGGATTACACCATTTCCAACCTGCAACAAAACCTGATTCTGGCTTTTATTTTCGTTTGTTTGGTATCCGTTTTGTTTATGCGCGACATCAAATCGCCGCTGATTATTGGTTTAAGCATGTTTATTTCGCTGATTATCAGCTTGATGTTTTTCTATTTATTTCATATTTCCCTCAATATCGTTTCATTAACCGGCTTAATCCTCGCCTTGGGGATGATGATTGACAATTCCATTATCGTAACCGACAATATCGGGCAATACCGGCAGAAAGGACTGACGGTGGATGAAGCCTGCATCCTGGGAACCAATGAAGTAATCGCACCGATGCTTAGTTCGGTTTTCACTACCATTGCGGTTTTCGTCCCCTTGGTATTCCTGAGCGGCATTGCCGGAGCCATTTTTTTTGATCAGGCATTCTCCGTAACCATCGGACTGCTCGTTTCCTACATAACAGGTATCATGCTGCTGCCGGTGCTGTACAAACTGGTGTTTAAAAGCAAACAGAAAAACGCAACAAATTCTGTCATGGCGGGCTTGACCCGCAACTCCCTGCTAATCGTTAAACACTTATTAACGGACATCAGGAGATGGCGGGTCAAGCCCGCCAAGACAGGGTACAATGTAGAAAGCGCTTACGATGCCGGCATCCATTGGATTTTCTCCCACAAAATCCTCACAACCGTTATCATGCTGGGTGTTTTCCCGCTGTGCCTTTGGCTCTTTATGATTATCCCGAAAACCAAAATGCCGAACATCAGCCAAAATGAATTATTAATGGCTATCGAATGGAACGAAAATATTCATGTCCGGGAAAATGAGGAACGGACACAAGCTGTTCTCTCCTCGTTAGATAAACAATTGACGGAACATTCGGCTTTGGTCGCCCAGCAACAATATCTATTGAACCGCGACCGGGAACAAACATCTTCGGAATCGCAGGTGTATTTGAAAACGCCCCGCAAAAAAGATATTCCCGCCTTGAAGAAATCCATTCAAAGCTATTTCAGCGATCATTATCCGGAAGCGATTATTTCTTTTTCCCCGGCAGGAACGATTTTTGAAAAAATTTTTACCACCGGCGAACCGGATTTGACGGTGGAATATTATACCCGCAACCGCATGGAAGCTCCGGATGCGCAAGCCGTCCGCCGTTTGGAAAAAGAATTGCAACAACAAACCGGTGAAAAGCCGGCAGGAGTGTCTTTTCAAAAACAATTGAACCTGCATATCGACCGCGAAAAATTACTGTTATATAAGGTATCGTATGATGAAGTGTATCGCGCATTGAAAACCGGATTCAAGGAAAATGAATTTTCGATACTCCGTTCGTATCAACAATACCTGCCCATCGTATTGGGCAGTGAAAGTCAGGATGTGCGCCGAGTCATAGACGATATTCTCGTTTATACCGGCGGGGAAGATACCGGAGTGAAAAACCGGATTCCGCTCAGTGTCTTTGTATCCACCACTCCCGCCGAAGATTTAAAAACCATAGTCGCCGGGAAAAACGGCGAATATATTCCCTTGGATTTTTACGATACCGAGCAAGTGGATAAAATCATCCGCATCGCCAAGCAAAACAGCGACAAAAATCCGGATTGGGAAATCGCTTTTTCAGGCAGTTTTTTCTCGAACAGGACAATGATTAACGAATTAATCGTTATCCTGTTCATTTCCATTCTATTGATGTATTTTATCCTGGCGGCGCAATTCGAGAGTTTTATCCAGCCCCTGATTGTGCTTTTGGAAATACCGATTGATGTGGCGGCAGCCCTGGCATTGCTGCTGGCGCTGGGACACAGTTTGAACCTGATGTCGGCAATCGGTATCGTAGTCACCTGCGGCATCATCATCAACGACAGTATCCTGAAAGTGGATATTATGAATCAGTTGCGGAAAGAAGGCTACCCCCTGATGGAAGCGATTCACGAAGCCGGTCGCCGGCGATTGAAAGCGATCCTGATGACCAGTTTGACCTCCATCGTCTGCATGGCTCCCTTGCTGTTCAGCAGCGATATGGGTTCGGAATTGGAAAAACCCTTGGCGATTGCCACCATCGGAGGAATGCTCATCGGGACACCGGTCAGCTTGTTCGTTGTGCCTTTGGTGTATTGGCGGATTTATAGAAACACACCCTGTCATCCCGCGCTTGACGCGGGAACCTCTGATAATACGTTAAACACTAAAAAATGATTCAGATGAAAAAATATTGTTTATTGTTTATTGCTTGTTCATTGTTTATGGTTGACGGTTTTGCCCAGTCTGTACAACTCAGCCTGCATGAATCCATCGAGCTGGCGATTGACAGTTCCTTGCAGGCGTTTCGTGCCAAGAATGTCTATATGGCCAATTATTGGGCGTACCGTTCCTACAAGGCGGGGCGCTTGCCTTCGTTGACTTTGCGCACAACGCCTTTGGAATACCGGCGCGATTTTACCCGGCGCTATGATTCCAATGAAAACATCGACGTTTACCGGAGGCAACAATCGTTATATTCCTACGGCAATCTGTCCATCAGTCAGAATTTAGACCTGACCGGCGGAACATTTTTCATTGATTCGGAATTGGGTTACATGCAAAATTTGGGGGCAGACAACTATTCCCAGTTTTCGTCGGTTCCCATTCGAGTGGGGTATTCGCAATCGCTGTTTGGTTTCAACAGTTTCAAATGGGACAAGCAAATTGAGCCTCTCAAATACCGAAAAGCAAAGATTCAGTATCTCTATGCGCAGGAAGAAATAGCGGAAACGACTATTCTCTATTTTTTTACTTTGGCAATGGCGCAAATGGAATACGATATGGCGCTTGCAACGGTCGCTTCTTCCGATACGCTTTACCGCATCGGACAGGAAAGGCAAAAAATAGCGTCCATATCTCAAGGTGATTTGCTGACGCTCAAATTGGATGCCGTCAATGCCGGAAATACGCTCAAAAATGCAGAAATAAGTCTGAAAAGAGCTTCCTTCAACTTTGCTTCTTATCTGCATTTGGATAAAGAAACGCAGGTAAAAACGGAACTGCCCGGACGACCCGCCGACCTTGAAATCTCGCCCGACCAGGCTTTGCAGTATGCCCTTGAAAACAATCCCGATTTCTTAGCCAATAAGCAGGAACGATTGGAATCGGAAAGGGAAGTCGATAGGACAAAGAAAAGTTCAAATTTCGATGCCAGTTTCTCTGTCAGCGTGGGATTTAATCAAGTGGCAAAGAATTTTTCAGAGGTTTACCGGAATCCGCTTCAACAGGATATCATCAGCGTGGGACTGACTATTCCTTTGATTGATTGGGGCGTAAGGAAAGGACGTGCGAATATGGCGGTCAACAATCTGAATGTGACCAAGATTTCTATTCAACAGCGGGAAGAGAGCCTCGAACAGGATGTCATTATGACGGTCAACGACTTCAATATCCAGCAGGATTTAATCAACAGTGCAGAGGAAGCCATGGAGTTGGCAACGATGGCATACAACGTAACGAAAGAACGGTTTGTCATCGGAAAAGCCGACTTAAACAGCCTTACGCTGTCGCTGAACAGGCAAAACAGCGCCCAACGGAATTATATTTCCGCTTTAAGAGATTATTGGTTGAATTATTATAAATTGCGCAAACTGACTTTATTCGATTTTGCAAAAGAAAATCCATTGTCTGTACTATTTGACAATGCAATGAATACAGGCAAAAGATAAAAAGATGAATACACAGGCAATTAACGACTATCAGGGGATTGCGGGTCAGGCCCGCAATGACAGGTCTGTGTCTTCTTTTTCCATCATTTTGGGCTTTGTCTGCCTTACCTTGGTGGGCTTGGCGCTGGCGCCTTTGTTGCCGGTAAAGCTGTCGCCCTCTCAAACACTGCCACAGATTAATGTGCATTTCAATATGCCGGGCAATGCTTCCCGCGTGGTGGAAATGGAAGCCACTTCGAAATTGGAAGCCATGTTAAGCCGGATCAAGGGAATAGAAAGTATCAGCTCTACTTCCGGAAACGGATGGGGCGATATTTCCATTCGCTTGGATAAGCACGTGAATATAGATGCCGCCCGTTTTGAAGTTTCCACGATTGTCCGCCAACTGTGGCCGCAACTGCCGGAAGGAATCTCTTATCCGGCTATCTCGTTCAACCGTTCCGATGAAGACGCCGGTCGTCCCTTTCTGGTTTTTACGATCAATTCCCCTGCCAATCCGATTATTATCCAACAATTTACAGAAAATAATATCAAACCGCAACTGGCGCAGATAGCCGGAGTCAACCGTTTGGACATCAGCGGAGCCATGCCTTTGGAATGGAAGCTGGAATATGACTACAAGCAGTTGGAAACGGCAGGATTAACGGTATCGGATATTCAAACCGCTATCAACAATTATTTAAACCGTGAATTTATGGGTATTGCTTCCATCGAAAAACAATGGATACGGATTGCCCTTGTGCCGGATCATACAGGCGCCAACGCCTTTAATCCTGAAAAGATTGCCGTAAAAAACCGGAACGGAAAACTCATTTCTTTGGATCAATTGGTCACCGTTTCGCATCTCGAACAGGAAGCGCAAAGTTTTTACCGCATCAACGGTTTGAATTCGGTTTACATGTCCATTATTGCGGACGACAACGCCAATCAATTGGATGTATGCCGGAAGATAAAAAACAAATTAGAAGATCTCCAGGTTCTTTTTCCGGCAGGGTATGAAATACATACCAGCTACGATGCCACCGAATACATTCAAAAGGAATTGGATAAGATTTATTTCCGTACCGGATTAACACTGTTGATCCTTTTGATTTTTGTTTTAGTCATCTACCGCAGTTTCAAATATTTATTGCTCATTTTCCTGTCGCTGTTTACCAATATTGCGATTGCGGTGGTGTTCTATTATTTCGGCGGATTGGAAATGCAGTTGTATTCGTTAGCCGGCATTACGATTTCGCTGACTTTAGTCATTGATAATACCATTGTCATGTCGGATCAAATCATCCGGCAGCACAATAAAAAAGCCTTTATAGCGATATTGACAGCCACCGTTACAACCATTGCATCCTTGGCAATCATCTTTTTTATGGATGAAAAAATACGCTTAAACCTGCTGGATTTTGCCAAAGTAATGATTATCAATCTGACCGTTTCTTTATTCGTTGCCTTGTTTTTGGTTCCGGCGCTAATCGAAAAACTCAAAATGGGCGAAAAAACAAAAAGCAAGGGGCAAAGAGCCAAGCGCAAAAAACGCCGATTTTTTCGTCTTCTTCCTTTTGCTTTCAACCGGTTTTATGCCGCTCTCTGCCGTTTCACTTGGCGGTGGCGCGTTCCGGTCTGTATGCTGCTTATTCTGTTGTTTGGCTTGCCGGTATTCCTGCTGCCCGAAAAAATGGAAGGAGAGAGCAAAGGCGCTGAATTATACAATCAAACGCTGGGATCTGTTGTTTACAAAGAAAAGATTAAACCGCATACCGATGTCTGGTTGGGCGGAACTTTGCGGCTATTCGTACAAAAAGTATTTGAAGGAAGCTATTTTACCGACCGGCAGGAAACAAGCATTTACCTGACGGCTACCTTGCCCAACGGTGCAACCATATCGCAGATGAATACCCTGATGCAACACATGGAAAGTTATATCAGCCAATTTCCGGAGGTGCGCCAATTTCAAACCAATATTCAAAATGCCCGGCGAGCCGATATTCGCATTCAATTTACCAAACAAAGCGAACGTAGCGGTTTTCCTTATTTACTGAAATCGAAATTGATCACCAAATCAATGGAATTAGGAGGCGGAAGCTGGGGTGTATATGGTTTGGGCGATGGTTTCAGCAACGATGTCAGGGAATCGGCAGGCTCTTACCAGGTGATTTTGCGGGGATTTAATTATGATGAACTGTCGGATTTAACGGAACAGTTCAAATCGAAATTATTGGAACACCCGCGCATTAAAGAAGTAACTACCGGTTCCGAATTCAGTTGGTTCAAAGATGATTACCAGGAATTTACATTCAACCTGAACAAAGAACGCTTGGCACAGGAAAATATACAACCCATTCAATTGTTTGCTTCACTCAAACCTCTGTTCGGACAAGACATACGAGCCGGTCAAGTGTCCGGAGAATATGGTTTGGAACGGATTGTCCTTCATTCCCGGCAATCGAAAGAATACGATATCTGGAGTTTGGAACATATTCCCGGCAAAATTGGGGAAGAAAAAGAATACAAACTGTCGGAACTGGCCAGTTTGGAAAAAGCGCAAGCGCCTCAAAATATTGTCAAGGAAGACCAACAATACCGCTTATGCCTGCAATACGAATATATCGGCGCTTATGAACAGGGGCGTAAAATGTTGGAACGCAACGTCAAGGAATTCAAAAGTCAAATGCCCATGGGTTACAGCATAGAAAACCAGGATCGAACGTGGAATTGGGGAAAAGACAACAGCAAACAATACGGGCTGTTGCTGTTGATTTTTGTTATTATCTATTTCACTTGCAGCATTTTATTTAATTCATTGAAGCAACCGCTTTCGGTTATTTTTGTTATTCCGATTTCATTTATCGGTATTTTTCTCACGTTCTATCTATTCAAATTAAATTTTGACCAGGGCGGTTTTGCCTCTTTTATCCTGTTGTGCGGCATCTCAGTCAATGCGAATATCTATATTCTGAACGAGTATAACAATATCCGGAAAGCAATCCCGAATATAAGCCCGCTTCAAGCGTATATCAAGGCTTGGAACGCGAAAATAAGTCCCATATTCTTAACGGTAATATCTACCGTACTGGGTTTTATCCCCTTTATGACAGGTGAAAGTAAAGAAGCATTCTGGTTTCCTTTGGCTGCAGGAACAATTGGCGGATTAATCCTGTCATTGATAGGAACCTTTTTATTCCTCCCTCTCTTTATGGGAGTGGCAAAAACACGAAATTTGGTTTTCTCGTCAACCTTTTCTACCTTTGCGGTGTTTTATTAATAGTTGAACCTGTTTCTTGGCGAAGAAAAGGGCTATTAATCTCCGAAAATCGGAGGGTTGCAGCCATGCAATTGAGAGTATTTACCTAAAAATTGAGTTATGAGGTATTTGATTCGGATTTCCCTCGTACTGGCTATCGCCTTTC
>JAISKT010000018.1 GCA_031261295.1 Candidatus Symbiothrix sp.
GTTGTACGGGCTACCAGCTTGGATGGAAACCATTCGGAAGATGCAACCATCCATGTTACCTACACGCCGGTGGAAGTAATAACGGTTACCGCTCCCACTTATTCCGATTTTTTATTGACCGGAAAAAATTTGCTAATGGAAAAAGAGCTTACGCCGGCCAATCCTACCCGCCCGGATGTAACCTGGTCGCAAGATTTTACCGGCGGCAGCATCACAACAGCCGGAGTATTGAATATACCGTCAATAACCGCTCCTGCCACGGAAGCTACCGTAACGGTTACCGCATCGGCTCAAGATGATAGCGGTGTGACCGGCGCCAAAGAGATTACAGTACATCAAGCTGTCACCGGCATCACGATATCCACAACTTCGCCTTCCTCGGTGCCGAACGCAACTACGACAGCTTCGATTAGCCTCGCTTCCGTCCTACCCGGAAATGCTTATGACAAATCGGTGTCATGGAACTGCGCCGGCTGCACCGCAATCATCGGCAATAATAAAGCGGCCACAGCTACATTACAGGTCGGACGTAATGTAATCACAGCCAGTTCCGCAGATGGGTCAAATGTGGTATCTAACGCGATTTCCGTCACGCGAGCACCGGCCTGTACAGGCGTACTATACGCTAATCTATGCTATATAAACTATGGATCGACACATGGTGAGGAATGTGAAACAACGCAAAGGCCCCCGCAGGCGGCAACCGCCGTGATTAGCGGCCAATTTTGGATAAACACAGGTATATACGATTTCGTATTTGAAAACGGTAACGCATCAACGGGCAATAGCAACACGATTAAGACGTGCTATAGGACAAAGTAATAAATAGAAATACTATTTCAATGTCAACAAGAAAATCACAAATTATGTTGTGATAAGGTGAACTTTCTCAACCTTCGGAAAATTAAAAGAAGGTTCAGCCGGTAAAGGACAAATTCTTTTAGGGGTTGCGTTTCTAAGGTTTGCAATAGCAAAAAATAAGAAATGCAACCCTCATAGTATGTCCTTACGGTCAGCCATAAAGAAAATTTTCTTCGCAATCTATTTTGTTTTTCGGAATAGTCGCTTTACCTTTGCGTAAAATCTATGAGTAGGCATTATGTATAACACCCATTCCATCCGGAAAATAGTGGAGCTATTGACGGATAATCATAAAAAAGCATATCCGGCTATTCCGCTTCACGAACGCCGCACGCCGTCTATCGACTGTTTGTCGGAGGTGGTAGAAACGGTCCGTTCGATTATTTTTCCCGGTTATTTCGGCAATTCCTTAGTCAATGAGGATTCCTTAGTTTACAATGTGGGGGTGAGCGTCGAAAACCTCTTTAATATTTTGTCATCCCAGATATACGATGCTTTATTTTTCGAATCGAAGGAGATAGACACAGTACAGGCGAGGGCGAAAGCGCTGCAACTGACCAACACGTTCTTAGATAAACTGCCGGGCATCAAGCAATTGCTTTCTACGGATGTGAAAGCCATCTTCAATTCCGATCCGGCGGCCAAGAGCTACGGGGAAGTCATTTTCTGTTACCCGGCCATCAAAGCCATACTGAATTACCGTATCGCCCATGAATTATATTTGTTGGAAGTGCCCGTCCTGCCCCGGATTATTTCGGAACTGGCTCACTCGGAAACAGGTATTGAAATTCATCCGGGTGCACAAATCGGGGAATATTTCAGTATCGACCACGGTACAGGCATAGTGATCGGGCAAACGTCTATCATCGGCAATCATGTCACACTGTATCAGGGAGTCACGTTGGGCGCCAAGAGCTTTACGCTGGATGCCCAAGGTCACCCGATTGATGTACCGCGTCACCCGATATTGGAAGACAACATCACGGTGTATTCCAATTCTTCTATTTTAGGAAGGATTACAATCGGCAAGGGAACGATTGTAGGAGGTAATATCTGGCTGACACACAGCGTCCCGCCAAATTCAAGAATCCTACAAACAAAAGCCATCGAACAAGACCTAACCGACGGCGCAGGAATTTGAGAACTAAAAACTAAGAACTAAAAACTAAAAGTTGGCTGACGCCTGTTACCGCGCTTCGCGCAACTTTTAGTTTTTAGTTCTTAGTTTTTAGTTCATTACCGATTTCAGGCTCATGTCGAGGCTTTTTACGGAGTGGGTGAGCGCTCCTACGGAAATATAATCGACTCCGGTTTCGGCATAGTCGCGGATCGTATCGTAAGTGATGCCGCCGGACGATTCCAGTTCGTAACTTCCGTTGACGATTTTCACCGCTTGGCGGGTATCTTCCACGCTGAAATTATCCAACATGATGCGGTTTACTCCGCCTACTTTCAATACTTGGTTTAATTCGTCGAAGTTGCGCACCTCAATTTCAATCGGGAGTTGCTTCCCTTTTTTCCAGGAATATTCTTTGGCGCGGACAATCGCATTTTCGATGCCGCCGGCAAAATCCACATGATTGTCTTTCAACAAAATCATATCGAAAAGACCGATGCGATGGTTGGTTCCGCCCCCAATTTTGACGGCTTCTTTTTCGAGCATACGCAAACCCGGAGTTGTTTTACGAGTATCCAGCACACGCGCTTTGGTGCCTTCCAACTTTTTGACATACTTGCGCGTAGTCGTGGCAATTCCGCTCATCCGTTGCATGACGTTCAGTACCAACCGTTCGGTTTGAAGCAGCGATTGCACTTTTCCGGTAACCGTAAAAGCAATATCGCCATACTTCACCTCCGTTCCATCGGGAATCAACACTTGTATTTTCAATTCGGGGTCGAATGTATGGAAAATTTGTTCGGCAATTTCCACTCCGGCCAAAACACCGTCTTCCTTGATTAATAACTGCACTTTTCCCTGGGCGGTAGCCGGAATGGTCGAAAGCGTGGTGTGGTCGCCATCACCGATATCTTCCTTGAATGCCAGCCGGATCAACTCGTCAATCAATTCCTGTTTCATTGTTCTGTCAAATTTTTAATTTATTTCTTATCTCCTTGGGTAACGCATCCTTGTGAAGCACAATGCTCATCGTTTTGTATTGCACAAAAGGAGCAGAAACGTACCAAATGCCTTTATACGGACTGCCGGTTCCCCATGAATTTTTTACCAAGTAATATTTCGTACCGTTTTGATCTTGAGCGGTACCATATATTAACAGTCCATGGTCGTCAGTTGTTTCGTAATTATCAAATCCTTCCTGGCGCATTTCCTGGGTAATCGTTTTTTCAGGAACGGGAGAATTCAGTTTTCCGGCCAAATCTTCCCGTTCTTTTAGGGAAAGGCCCAGCCAATGTTCCTGGTCGGAACCCGGCGCTTTCGTGGCATTGACATCCGGCACCACGGCAATTCCTTGCCGGTTAAATCCTTTTTCGCTCACATCGGAAGCCCAGGCCACAGTGTATCCTTTGTCAACAGCATTATCAATGACTTGCATCATTTCATTCAAAGGCAGATTGTAAGAGTCCGCCCACCGCCAATTATCGGGGATTTCGATCGGGAAAGAAGTATAAAACGGATGATGCGTAAAGGACGTAATGGAAATATAATCCTCGGCCTTTATACCCAAAGACTGGGCAAAACTTTGCGGAGAATATTGTTTCCCGCTGTAAGTAAACGATTCGGGACAAGCCCCCAAATAGGCGTCCAAAATACCGGAAAATCCGGTGTACCAGGCGGAAGATAATTTTTTGTTCGGATTTTTAACAATTACATCGACGTAAGCTTTCAACAACCGGTCCAATTCTCCATGCCGGTGCGCCGTATCTCCGTAATTCAATCCCGGTTGCACATCGTTGGGAACGATTCCGTAATCCCGGATGCAATCCAATACATCTGCAAACGAACCGCCGCCGCCAAAATTATTCGTTCCGTTCATCCGGATAAATTTCTTGGCTTTGTCTCCGTAGTTTTTATGAACCACAAACATTTCGGAGAGATCGTATTCTCCTTTTTCCAGCCGCAGCAATTCGGCTTCAATCAAGCCTAATCCTGAAAAACTCCAGCAAGTGCCCGAGCTGGCCTGATCTTTCACCGGAGTGATCGGAATTTCCTTGATAGTGGTGAATTGAAACTCTTCGTCTTTTTCCTGGGAAAACACAGGAAGACATAAACACAACGCAAGTAACGGGGCAATAAAACGTTTCATATCTATTAGAATTGTAAATGATTAAAATTGCTACAAAGATATAAAATAATAATGATAATTGCTATTGCATGATCTGCAACATCACGGCAAACGCATCTTAATTCATTAGGATTCGGTGGCCCTGTTATAGGAATAACGAGGGTTACATTTCTTATTCATTTGCCTTTGCAGATTTTTAAGAAACGCAACCCTTATTTATTTTTTGGCGGCATGAGGATTCCAACCCTAATGAGTAGCGATAATAGAATCCCCTATACCGTTTGTTTTATCCCTACGATATTCTCATTAGACAAGCGGCCATTAAATTAATAAGATGCTAAGCACACGTAGATGCTAGAACCGGGCATCTGTGCGTAGGTAACGGTACCCTGCAAGTAAAAAGTCACCCAAGGCGTATCTATATTTTTGGTAGGCCTTAGATATAACAGTGGACCTGTGTATGATGTATAAGACAAGCGCGCATTAAGCACTACCCACGAAGAATCATAATTCTCGTATATCATGTCCCATCGGTACCAGGTGCAACCCGGGCCTGAAATTCCGCCCGGCAAAACCGGGGTTGACGAAGCTTGCACAGCTGTTTGCACAAACTCGGTCGTTGCAATTTGCGTATTGTTCGTGTTTGCGGCAGCTGTCGGGGCTGTCGGTGTACCCGTGAAATCAGGCGAATCTTTAATTCCTAAGGTATAGGGATCATCCGTTGTACCCGAACCCGCTCTAACCAATCCGCCGTCTTCTGTAGCGTCCATTACGGCGCTACTTCCGGCGGTTGCATCTCCGCCGGTTGCCACGCGATTCCACTGGCTATTGGCCCAATAATAGGCGCCGGGGGTTACAGCTGTTTCTCCGGTTCCGGCAGTCGCTGTATTAAACACCGTCAAACCGGTAGCAGGAGCTGCCATTCCGTTTGGAACCAGATCAGTGGCTGAAAGCGTTACGCGCGGTAATGCCAAACCTAATTTGCCGTCATTAGCGGCATCCGTCGCGTTCAAGTCTAAAATGGCGGAAGTATGCGGGTCGTCTATACCACCAATCCGCACTTGCGCATTCATACTTGCTGCACTCAATACCATGAGCGTCAGCATCAAAGAAACTAATTTTTGTTTCATGTCTAAAAAATTTTAATTTGTAATTATTATCCATTTATATAAATGGATCCGGTAAAGACAGCTGCGATTAAATAAACTTAATAAAGACGAGAGAAA
>JAISKT010000067.1 GCA_031261295.1 Candidatus Symbiothrix sp.
GCCGGAGAGGAAGACCAGGCGCTGCTCGGACATCTGCTCGGCGTGGTCGCCCGCATGGCGAAGGAGAAGGAGATCGACGGAAGCGGCTACCGCACCATCATCAACACCAACGCCGAAGCGGGCCAGACCGTCTTCCACCTCCACATCCACGTCCTCGGCGGAAGACGGCTCGGATGGCCTCCGGGATAAACGGTAGGGACGGCTCGCCGAGCCGTCCGGGCGGTTTCGCATGGAACGCGGGCGTCTCGCCCGCATCGAATACGGGCGAGACGCCCGCGTTCCATAGCCGCCCTACCTTTTGACAATAAAATCGAGGGATTGCGGGATGGTTCAGGCGCGGCGCAAGTCGGTGGCGGGCGCGATGGGGGTGGTGTTCTCGTGGGCGGCGGCGCGAACCTTCAACAGATTTTGAAACTCCCGGACGCGGTCACGGAGACGCCCGCGTCTGAGAAGTGTTCGCAGGCGTCCGCTTCCTCATTGAGAAACCCGACGGGTTTCCGGCTTTCCTTGGTCAGGCTGTTTTCGCAGAACAAGACCTTGCCAGCCGCCCCATCATCCACCCAGACGCAATACATGCACGCGACACATTTACGCGGGCTTTTCATCGTTATCTCCCAACTCTGATCGGAAATGCGGTTTCCAAAGCCTGTCATTTCATTCGCGGCGAAGCCGCTCTGGAGTGCGCCAGCCTGTCCGCGCCTTTCGTGGAGTCTTCATTCCACCCGAAAAGGCGACAACAAGCTGCCGCACACCAGAACCGACGCTATCCATAACAACGTCAGATGTCTACATCCGTGTAAATTGAAAGAAACGCACCATCCCAAGAAATATCTTTCCCGTTCCGGGAAACCACCGTAAGTTGAACCGGACGGCTAGGATCAATCACTTGACGGACTTTCCGGGTGCATTCCAGCACGTAATCCGTCGATTGCCCGTCATATTTCTTTTCTATAACGCCAAGACACTGGGGTATGTCTACAGAAGTAGTGGCGTCGGCGGAGGGATAATTCATAAAAACAGTCGCCTGCAAGTCCTTTTCTTCAGCACCAGTACCGCCCTTGACGGCGATTGCGTCAAACCGGATGTTGGCAGTGACAATTTTCTCTTTCACAAATCCCGCCGCAAGCTGTTTGGTCGCCAGTTTGAAAACAGTCTCTTTAGTGCCGCCTCGCTCGTAGATAAAATTGAATACATTGACGCTCTGCTCACCGCGTAGATCTTTCTGCATCTGTTCCTTGACAGTGGTTGTATCGTAGCCTTGTCCGAGTAAAAACATCATCTTGACCAAGGCGGCTTCCGGCGTCATGTCTACTCCGCTGATGACGCCAATCCGGGAGAGTTGCGCACTCGCGTCATACAATCCCATCTCAACCATCCCCTGTGCGCATTGCGTGATATTCACAACTGCAAGATTCTTTTTCGTAATGGCGAATTCGATTTCTTTTAGAAAATCCTCGTTTGTAGGAGCATTGCCAGTCCCATACGTCCGCAGGATAACGCCTTTCAATCCTTCTATCGCAAAAACATTTCTAAGGATGGTTGGACTGATCCCCGGAAATATGTCGAAAACCATGACATTGGGATCAAGAAACTCGTTGATGAAGAACCCTTTCGCCGTATCCTTGCGCACGATCTTCGTATCAATTTTGATATGCTCGCCGATCTCCGCCAGCGGACGATAATTCGGCGATTGAAATCCCGCGAATCCACTGGAACTTATTTTCCGGGAACGGTTGCCTCGCAGAAGCGTGTTGTTGAATAAAATACATACCTCCGGAACTGTCGGCAATCCGTCTGCGGAAGCCGCAAGCATTAATGCCGTCACCAGATTTTGAGCCGCATCATTGCGCGCTTTTGCAAGCGGCAGTTGCGACCCGGTGATAATCACCGGTTTATCGAGATTTTCCAGCAGGAAAGACAATGCGGTTGCCGTATACGTCATCGTATCGGTGCCATGCAGAATAACAAATCCGCTATACTTTTCATAGTCATCACGGATTTTTTTAGCTATGCTGATCCAGTATTCCGGATTCATATCTGATGAATCAATGGGTCTCAATCGTTCATCTACATCAACTTCAAAGGAAAGTTGATCAAAAGCAGGAGAATTGTCCTTTATTCTATCCCAACTGGCCGGAACCAATGGACTCAAAGAATCATTTTTATCCTTGGGAAGCATACCGATCGTTCCCCCGGTGCAAATCATCAGAACCTTTTTGCTATTTTCTTCCATTTCAATTTCTCCTTTTCATCTTTCCCGCATCAAGCTGTAATTAAATCATTTCAGAAAGTTTATATTCTTACAGATGAACCATCCTCAATGTCTAATTCTCCAATATAGTCTTCATTCATCCTCTTTCCTATTTCTGTCAACTTATCCTTCGGGGCGATATTCTCCTTATCAACTTGAGCCAACACCCAGCGAAATTTGGCGACCGCGCAGGCAGACGTCATGTTTCCAGTTGGAATGGCACCTGCTTTAATGGCCTTCTGACCAGGCGCATACGCGGTATGTAATGTGGCATTCGCCGGAAACTGGCTGGTAATCAAAACCGGTTTTCCTAATTCTTTAGATTTCTTGATAAATTCTGTCAGGGAAAACTTCTTTTCACTGGGCACATTACCGGCTCCGAAAGATTGAAGCACGACTCCTCTACAATTGGAATCGTCGATCAATGGCATGATAAGGCTAGGCTCAAGTCCCGGAATGAGGGAAATTTGCAAAATACCGTCCGCAAAATCCGGTCTGAGTTTGATCGACATTGGTCTGTCAGAACGTCGTTTAACTGAAGGATTCAAAAGAATGTCTTCCGTAATATAACCTAAAGGAAATATTGCCGGGGACTCAAACGCGTCAAAACGGCGCTCATCCTTTTTCTGGGCACGGCAGGCTCGGAACACATAATCACCAAAACAAATCACCACTTCGGCTAAGTTCTCAGCCGCAACTTTGAATGCGCGGAGCAGATTAACACGCGCGTCTCCATGGGCTATATCCGGAGCTGTTTGCGCACCTGTGAAAACAACTGGAAAATTCAGGTTATTCCCCAGCGCAAATGCGACCGCAGAACTCGAAAAATGCATCGTATCCGTACCATGTGCAACAACAATTCCGTCATAACCATCTTTTCTGCGCTTATAAATGGCTCGGGCAATCCTAGTCCAGTCGCGGGGAACCATATTTGTACTGTCTTTATTCATCAAAGACACGAAATCGAAATCAGCCATCTCCTTTAATTCTGGCGCAATATCCAGAAACGTTTCTGGTTTTTTCGGAGGGCACAATGTCCCATTAACACGGTGCATCCCTATGGTGCCACCAGTGTATATCAAGCAAATTTTTGATTTTTTTTTATCTTCCAAAGTCAAAATCTCCTTCGAATCTATAGGAAATGCCCGTGCAATTCTTGGTGTTTTCCAGTCCGGCATAGATATTGTTTTTTAAAACAGCCCTATACTCGTCTTCGGATTGCTCCAATCTTTTCATCTCCAAGTTATCTATCTTGGAAGATTTAATAAGTTCTGTTAAAACACCCATCACGTATCCTGAGAAAAAAGCCGTGTAATCCCGATCTTTCGCGATATTGTAATCTATAATGAAAGGGTTTTTGACATTCAACACCTTGGTGTCGCCGTGCGGATAGGACATGGTCATGAGGCCAAAACCCGCCTGGGTGTCGAAGGCACACCAATGTTCCAATTTCTCGCGATCGTCATACTCTCTTTTTTCATCATCCCATTGTTCCACCAGAGCGATCCCGAAGGTCTCTCCGCATTGTTTTCCGGCATTGAACAAGGCTTTGTTCATGATTTCTCGGCAACTGTCCTCATCTGAAAATTTTTCCAGCAACGTCTTGTAAAATTGGTTGAGAAAGCCGATAAATGTCACAGTTTTGAAAGCGACGTTTCGCTTGCCATCATCCGTATTGTGCATTTCTCCAGTGTCAAGAACGCCAAACAGGTGATTTTCACAGGTAATTTCAAAGTCATATCCATAAACCTCTTTCCAGAGAGCAGAGGCTCGGGCTTCCAATCGCTTTTCTTTCAACGCTTCATCAGAAATCAACTCGGGGCACAATGCTGCGAGGATCATAAAAAAGTCTTTGAGGATTTGAACACGCTGGGCTTTTTTGTCCTTGACTTCCTCGTCCTCTTGCTTTTTATATCTTCCATCAATATCGCGAATTCTCGGAGCGACATGTATGTCTAAATCTGAATGTAATTTTAAAAATTTTGTGCGTTCAATGATATCGCTAGGCAATTCTTTTTTTATAAACTCTACCATATCTGAGAAAACACGTTCTCCGTCCTCGCCTAGTTCATAAGGAATTCGGCTCAAAATAAAAATAAGTCTTTCAAATTTTTTAGTTTGTTCATCATGAAACATGACTGCAGGCAGAAGAAATTTTTTGAGAGCATCCTTCGCCTCATTGTTAGGGCATATAACCATCGCGTGAACACCGGAAACGTGTCGGGCAACGTTACTGTAATGGTTGATGCCGGCACGCGCGTCAATGAGAAGGTAATTAATGCCCAGCTCAATAAGAGCAGGTTGAAGCAAGTCCTTCACCAAGGAAACAAAAGAACTACCAGCACCGACGGTTGCAATTTTTTTCACCCATTCGGAGGATAAAATCTCCCTCCAATACGCACCGTTCACATATCCGGACGACAGAATTTGAATGCGCCCATCGTTATTTTTCCCGTTCATTTCAATTTCGACCGTATCCAAGAAGAACGAAAGCCTAGTTTTGAACTCCTCTTTATTTTGCGCATTCCCATTACAGAACTCCCTGATCAACTCAACAAGCCCGCCCTTTTCCGGGTCTTCCGAGTTGATTTTTTTTTCGAACGCCACTGGCACTCCGGGAGCATCAAAGTCAAAATCGGCAACAACGACTTTTTTTCCAAGGGCGGCCAAACATCGTGCAATTTGAACTGTGGTAAAGGTGCGACCCGCCCCGCCCTTATATGAATAAAAATCAATTGTAATCATGGTTATTTGCCATCCTAAAATTATTTTTATGATAAATTGCAATTTTGCGCAATACTACCGTTACCGAATTGCCCAAAAGCACCCTTGTCAAATATCCGTTTTTCATATTTCCCCCATTCTCGCTCTGCTTTCCCCACTTCCCTTGGTTTCCGTGTTTCATCGAAAGTATTATGCATACACTGGATTCAGTAGATACTCTGGCTCTGGCGGGGACGATGCTGTCGGACGTACCAGCTTTGGGAGTGTTGCAGTTCTAACGATTTTCGCTTTGAACTCCTTTGGAAAATAAGAAGTTATCCTGTAGACATTTCTTGATTTTGCCCAACCCTTTCCGTCCAATACGTCGTTCAGCCACTCGTTTGCATTTAGCAGATCCCCCGTCCCCGACCTGTCCTCATATCCCAAAGCTATTTCCGAACCATCCTTATACGCATCCAAAGCGGCGCAGTCCTCTGCCGCCACTCGGATGTTTCCTAAGCGGTCGGGCTTATCGCGTGTCACATCAAATGTAGCCATCCAAATCGCGCCATTGGGTTCTCCGACAACAATCCAACCGTAATGAAAATAGACAAGGGGTGCCTTACCGCCGATTTCCAGATTGAGCGACGATTTATCCGGAATTTTGACAAGGTTTGTATCCGTGATCGGCACAAGGCGTTTATCCTCAATCGACATTTCGACAAATCCGGTGACGACATAAGTTTGATTGACCAAATCAATTAACACACGGTAGTTCTTCCCACCATTACTCTGACACACCAAGTAGGGGAAAGTGGAAATATTTTCGCTAATCACATTAACATGTGTCAGTTTCATACTATATCACATTCTTTCCGACTAATAATTTCAAAGACCTTTTTCCGTATCATACCTTTTTCTTCGGAGCTTATATACTCATCTGCATAACTTGTTTCATATTTTTTCGGATATTCAATAATCTCGATGCCATTTTTCTTAAGTTCATCCAGCAACCACTTATTCTCGTCGGAGATGTCGCCGTCGCAGATCACAATGGCCTGCAAATATTCCGCTAGAGATTCGATCTCCTTTGTCTGAATTTCCACAATTCCCCTCCGCTCATCAAGACGGGAATCCTTTGGATTTTCAAGCAATTCAACAAACGCATCAATGATAGCGTTGCCCGCTAATTTACCACGTTCTGGTTTGGCGCGGTCGTCATCACGACCGCATTCCCAATAATTCTGATTGTCCCCAAAGAAGATTTCAACGTATTTCCGTAAAATACTGGCATCCGAGCCCATCTTGAAGCAATTCCTAAATCTCCAAAAGCACCAATTTATACCAATTGTATTCTTAGAATAAAAACCGTGCTTATGCGCACCAGTGTCACAGGGATATATGGCAATTATATCCTTTAGACATTCTTCTAAATATTTTTCATTTAGAATAAATATCAGCGGCTCGTTTCCAGCTTGCAGCGGATCCTTTTTTCTGGGCCAATACCCCGGTATCCCGTAGAACAAGTAAACGGGATTGTAGTCAAAGCACTCGCATGTGTCGTCGCCTTCAGGTTTCGTTATCTTATTATTATTCTTGATGTGCTTTATTCCGTCATCGAACCGTGTGGTATGGACGAGGGGGAGCAACGGAGGCAAATCGGCATTGCTGCGGATAGCCTCAATATATGGAAACAATATTTCACCCATACTTTCATCTATCTGTATTTTTTTCATGCTCACCCCATTCAGACAAAACGGCGATCCTTCCTAGCCGTGAAAAAAACTACACACAATTCATGGGATTCCGTTCCCGAAGATCAATTGCTGTTTCCCATATTCCGCACTTCAAACACTATACAAAACATCTCAATTCAATGCAAATTAAGGTAGCCTATAGAGTCGGCCTGCGATTGTCAACTATATTTTTTCGATTTGGATTCAATTGGAAAACAGTCGCCCGCTTGTGGAATCCCGTCTGGTAAAATGCTTCTCGGATTCGGGTTCGGAATTATAAAGGTAGGGACGGCTCGCCGAGCCGTCCGGGCGGTTTCGGCGAAACCGCCCTACCCAAGCAACATGGTCGGCATCGGCGGTCTCGGCGAGATCGCCCTACCTTTTACGTCAGATACCTTTGAGTATTGCCGTCAGCTTTAGCAAAAAGGAATCGGCAGCTTTAGCTGACGAAGAGGAAAAAGAAAAAGTTCCTTACAGGTATTGCCGTCAGCTTTAGCTGACGGACGGGGACATGGTTAAAATCGGGCTTTAGCCCAACAAGAGAAGAGCTGGCGGGCAAAAAGGTGGCGCTTCGCGCATCAGGGCACGGCACGCCGTGCCCCTACAATTTCACGTCACGGTCGCCTGTCTCGAACAGGTCGGCAGCTTTAGCTGACGAAGAGGAAAAAGAAGAAGTTC
>JAISKT010000098.1 GCA_031261295.1 Candidatus Symbiothrix sp.
TTAATTTCTTTACGCGAACAACCATTGGTAATTTCACAAGTGTAAGTGCCATAATCGGTGGCCAGATAGCTGTCCTTGAATTCCGTTTTGTTTGAATTTGTTTGGAGAGGATTACCGTCCTTATACCAGATATAATTAAACGGAGCGCTGCCTTGATTGACTACCACTTCCAATTTTTTACCACTACCAACGTCACCGACGAAAGAAGCTTGTGTAGCAGAAGCTTCCAAAACTACGCAAGGAGTGGCAGAAGCGCCCATTCTACTCCAACTTCCATTCGACCATACATAAATACCCTTACCGCTCAAACCATTGGTCATATCGTCGGTGTTGTGGTAAACAGCCATTCCTTCCACTCCAGTTTCGTCTCCTTCCACCGGCGCCCATACGGTAGCGTCTGTTAATGTTACACTGGGTAAGAGAAGCCCTAAACTACCATTGGATTGCAAATCCAGGATAGACCCCGGAGTAGGATCATATTCACTCCCGATAGTTACTTGCGCATTCACACTTGCTGCACCCAAAACGATGAATGTCAGCACTAAAAAAAGATTTTTTTTCATTTTCATTGAATTTATAAATTTATTAATATTTGATTTTTCAAGTAAGGGTGAAGGCAATAAGTATTTTAAGCTTCTTAAGCTTCTTAAGTAGCTTAAGATACTTAAGATACTTATAACTGCCTTTACCCTATAGAAATAGCGGACAACACCTTACATTCAATAACTAAAAAATGAGAGGGAAAAAACATTGAATAGAACTGCCCGCTAATATCGTTATCTATGGGGATTTATCATACAATAAATGTGTTTATTGCTTCCAAGTCCCCTGAGAAGCGGTTATTTAAAATAAAAAAAACGTGGGACTCAAACTTTATTCGCCTACTGAGGTTATCGACTACCTACGACTACAAATAAGTTATGCCCACGAATTTTCGTGAACGTTTACTAACTTATTCTCGCAGTCGTTGAAATTGTCGATATTTCAGTTGGCAAGAATACTAGCTTACGCTTTATCTTTTAATGAATTATGTCTTTATAATATACTTTCTATTTTGTAATAAAAGCCTTTTATCGTTTATTTAATTTGCAAAAGTAATATCTTTTTTCATATAAACCAAGGAATAAGCAAAATTTAACAGAGCAAACCTTAAAAGTTACTACTTAGGGCCTGTAAATACTAATTTACCGGAAAGGGCCAATCGCGGAGCGATTACATTATTGTAGCACAGAATAAACCACCTACCACCGTCAACCGCGGAGCGGTTGCATAACGTAGAGACGCAATTAATCGCGTCTCTACAATCCAAATGCAACATCTCCGATGTTGTAGGTGGATATTGTGGTTCATTTGTATCTACAATAATGTAATCGCTCCGCGATTGGCGCCTCTGCGCTAATTAGTATTTACAGTACCTGAATAGTTACCCTTAAAATCTTTGTTTTATAACGAATAAAAACCTCATTTCCACCTAATTTTCCGAACAGAACAACCTCAGTAGCAATTGATTAATTATCTCACACTCAACCTTATTACCTCATTTGTCGCCTGTTTTCTTATTAATTCTTTCTTGTCAAAAAAAAAGCAATTGTTTACTGTTCATTGAAAATGATTATCTTTGTAACTTACTTACAAATATCTGACAAGATGAATAGAAAGTTAATTACTTGGTGGAAGCAATTGGCCCCTTACAAGGGTATCCTGTCTTTTTTGTTCCTGCTTTTCTTCTTTTGGTTTGCCTGGGAAATATTGGTGGACGGACAATTGTCTTTTATTCATTTCCCGTGGGAAATACCTGAAAAAGAGCGGGATTACTATTGGTTCTTTTTGGGGAAAGACGTCACACCGGATTGGGCATTCGTTACTTGCCGCTGGCTGACCGATGCCGCCGCTTGGTTTGTCCGACTGTTTCCAAATACGCAAGACCTCATAATAGATGACATCTACATGGCTTTCCCTGAGAATGGAAGATGGAAGATTGCGATTGTCCTGGGCTGTAGCGGTATCAAACAAATGTCTATTTTTTGTTGCATCATGCTTTTTTACAGACTCCTTCCCCTCGCCAAATACCAGTGGAACAAATTGTGGTATATCCCCCTCGGATGCGTTATTCTGACCATTTATAATATCATACGGATTGGTTCGACCGTTTTATTAACCAAAGGCCATCCCGAAAAATTCGATTCTTTACACGACGGTATTTTCAGATATATTTACTATACAATCATTTTTATCCTCTGGGTAGTCTGGGAAGAAGTGTATGTTAAGAAAGCGCTAAAGGTGCACGGTACAAGGGTACACGGTGCACGAAAATAAAGAATAATATCATGAAACAAAATACAACATCCGAATCGTGCACCTTGCATCGTGTACCGTGCACCCAAGAATCCCCGTTAGGGGCGCTTCGCAAAGCCATGCGGGCCGAAAACATCCAAGCCTGCCTCATCCCCACTACCGACCCGCACGTGGGAGAATATACGCCGGCGCATTGGGAAACCCGCCAATGGATTTCCGGATTCACCGGTTCAGCCGGTACAGTGGTCGTTACCTTGGATAAAGCCGGATTGTGGACGGATTCCCGTTACTTTTTGCAGGCGGAAGACCAATTGCAAAATACCGGCATCGAATTATTCAAGATGGGTTTGCCGGACACGCCCGCTCCCGAAGCCTGGCTCAGCGGGGAATTAGTTGCCGGAGATACAGTCGGCTTTGAAGGCGCTGTGTATGCCGCTTCGGATGCCTTATCGTTGATTGCTTATTTCGACAAGCGCCACATACGGGTCAATTCCAACTTTGCGCCTTACGACCAACTGTGGAAAGACCGCCCGGCGATTCCCCTGAACAAAGCCTTTATCCTCTCCGAACAGTTTTCGGGCGAAAGCGCCCGCAGCAAAATCGGACGCTTATTGGCCGAAATGCGTAAACAGGGATGCGATTCTACCGTTCTGGCCTCGCTGGATATGGTTGCCTGGCTATTCAATTTGCGTGGAAACGACATCGAATACAATCCGGTGACCGTAAGTTATGCGGTCGTTTCGGAAAAAGAAACCGTGCTTTTTATTCTTCCGGAAAAACTAACGCCCGAAGTAACAGCGTATTTGCAAGGCGAAGGAGTCATTTTAGCGGAATACGAAAAAATCTATGATTACCTGTCTCGGCTGCAATCTACGCAAAACGTGTTAATCACTCCGGGCAAAATCAATTACCGCTTATATACTTCTATTCCGGAAACTTGTACAATCCACGAAGTAAATGTTCATCCGGTGGATTATTTAAAATCTATCAAGAATGAAACAGAAATAGCAGGCATCCGCCGCGCCATGCAACGGGACGGTGTGGCTTTAGTCCAATTTTTTTATGGCTTGGACAAACAATTAGCCGAAGGCAAAACCGTGACCGAATTGGATGTTAGCGCCCAATTGAAAGCGTTCCGAAGCGAACAGGATTCTTTTTTCAGCGAAAGTTTTGAAACCATCGCCGGTTATGGCGCTCATGGCGCGATTGTACATTACGCCGCCACTCCCGAAACGAATGCGCCGGTTTTACCCGAAGGCATTTTATTGATTGATTCCGGCGCACAATATCTCGACGGCACCACCGATATTACCCGCACAATTTCAGTCGGCCCGGTATCGGACGAAATGAAAAAAGACTACACGAACATCCTGAAAGGCCATATCCAATTATCCATAGCTAAATTTCCAAAAGGAACAGTCGGCATGCAATTGGACGTTTTGGCGCGTCAGTTTATCTGGAAAGAAGGACAAAATTTCGGGCACGGGACGGGGCATGGCGTGGGCCATTTCCTGAATGTGCATGAAGGCCCGCAGAGCATCCGGATGAATTACAATCCGGCTCCGCTCCAGCCGGGAATGGTCACTTCCAATGAACCGGGTTTATACAAAACCGGCCAATACGGCATCCGGATTGAGAATTTGCTCCTTACCATTCCGGACAAAACAACCGATTTTGGAGATTATTATGCGTTTGAAACTTTAACGCTCTGCCCGATTGACAAGAAATTAATTGATTGGTCGCTGATGAGCGCCGAAGAAATCCAATGGTTAGAGGAATATCACCAAAAGGTTTACGAACAACTCAGTCCGTTTTTGAATGAAGAAGAAAAAGAGTGGTTGAGGATTAAATCTTTCGGGGTTTGAAACAACAAACCTTCCAGGTTTTAAAAACCTGGAAGGTTTAGATCTTCATATTTTTACGGTTTTTGATTTTCCTTTCTTGGACTCGTTGTGAAAGCGGTCAACAGATGTAACCACGTATTTGTATTTTTCTATTCCTTTAATATAAGGTAAAGTATAGGAAGTTCCGCGGGTAATTGTTACAATTTTGGAAGGATCTTCCGGATTTGTTTTTTCCTTGTCTTTAAATCGGTAAATAACATAATATTGCGCTTTTTCCGGATTACGCGGATCGCCATTCCGCTTCCAGTGAAGGACATATCCCTGAGGAGTCCACTCGGCTTTTAAGGATTTTACTTCTTTGGGCCGTTTGTCGTGCTGATGCAAATAGGCCGGAATCAGAGCCGGATAACGGTGATAATTCGTTCGCAGACTGTCGGTTATTCCGCCTTTGTTTTTCATCAATTCATAGACAGGCCAAAAACAATTGCCGTAAACCGCCGGAAGCGTTCGTTCCAATTCCATTTTGCGGGTCAACTGATTCTTTGCCGGATTTTGCCAATCAGCCGCTTTTACCGTTCGCTCCACATCTTGCCCGATATACAAATGGGCGCCGAAATTATTCCGCGCCCACCACCGGATTAATGTTTCATAATCGGCGGCGGA
This sequence comes from Candidatus Symbiothrix sp., assembly GCA_031261295.1. Taxonomy (GTDB): domain Bacteria; phylum Bacteroidota; class Bacteroidia; order Bacteroidales; family Azobacteroidaceae; genus Azobacteroides. Next base: position 4,803 of record JAISKT010000098.1, read on the forward strand.
ATGTCCGATTTCCCAATAAATCTGTGGAATAGTATAATCCACCCAACCCTTTTCTACCCAAAGTTTTACATCGGCATACAGATCGTCGTAGTTTTGCAAACCGTTGGTATCGCTTCCCGAACCGTCCGGCGTATTTTTCTTATTCCGGTAAATACCAAAAGGACTGATTCCGAAACGGACATAGGGTTTTTCAAGCACAATGGTCTGTTTAATCTGCCGAATCAAAACGTTGACATTATTTCTTCGCCAATCGCCGCGTTGATTCGATGAAAATCCTTGTGCGGCAGCATATTGCCGAAAACTTGCATCATCCGGGAATTTTTGCCCGCCCACCGGATACGGATAAAAATAATCGTCCGTATGAATGGCGTCCACATCGTAACGGTGCACAATATCCTTCACGACTTGGCAAATAAACGCCCGGCTTTCCGGCAAACCCGGATCGAAATAAATCTGTTGCCCGTATTTGACAAACCATTCGGGATGTTGATGATAGATATGCGAAGGATGCAGGACATCATTTTCGGAAAGAGTTACCCGATAGGGATTTAACCAGGCATGAAACTCAATATGACGGTTATGCGCTTCTTCGATGACAAAAGCCATCGGATCAAAATTTCCTTGGGGAGCTTTCCCTTGCTGGCCGGTTAAATAACGACTCCAAGGTTCTATTTCGGAATAATAGAAAGCATCGGCCGCCGGTCGCACCTGAAAAATGACGGCGTTGAAATGCCAGGCTTGCAGGCTGTCCAGCATATTCACAAAATAGTACTGCATCTCGGAAACAGACATTTTTTTGTATTGCTCCTGATGAACGACACTTACCCACGCTCCCCGAAATTCCCGCTTGGGAGTGATTTGGGCAAAACCGGCCACAGCATAAAATACCCCAAGGAACAATAAGAAAAATTTCTGCTTCATTAAAAATTACTACCCCCAACCCCCTGAAGGGGGCTTTTAGAGTCTGCGATGTTGTTGTTTCGTGCGTCAGCCCAAGTCCCCTTTAGGGGATTTAGGGGTTATCTATTGAGTTCCGTTTGAATCCGGCGGACAGCTTCTATTGTATCTTCGCGGTTTCCGAAAGCGGTAAACCGGAAAAATCCTTCGCCTGCTTGTCCGAATCCCGAACCGGGCGTCCCTACGATTTGTATTTTGTTCAATAATAAATCAAAAAACTCCCAGGAAGTCAGATTGCCGGGCGTTTTCACCCAGATATAGGGAGCGTTTACTCCGCCATACGTTGTCAAACCCAATGCTTCCAGGCCCGTTTGAATGATCCGGGCGTTTTCCATATAATAACCAATTACTTCCCTGATTTGTTTTTGACCTTCCGGCGTATAAACAGCTTCCGCTCCCCGTTGCACGATGTAAGCCGTCCCGTTGAATTTCGTCGATTGCCGGCGGCGCCACATCGCATTCAAAGAAAGGGTTTCGTCTTTGGATGTTTGGGTTGTCAATTCTTTGGGGACAATGGTATAACCAGCTCGCATTCCGGTAAATCCCGCTGTCTTGGAAAAACTGCGGAACTCGATGGCCACCTTTTTGGCGCCGGGTATTTCATAAATACTATGCGGTATATCCGGTTGGGAAACGTAGGCTTCGTAAGCGGCATCAAAAAGAATAAGGGATTGATGTTCAATGGCATAATCCACCCATTTTTTCAACTGCTCTTTTGTCAAAACCGTTCCCGTGGGATTATTCGGATAACACAAATAAATCACATCCGCCACCTTTTCGGGAAAAGCGGGAACAAAATTATTTCCGGGAGTACAGGGCAGCAACTCAATTTCGCGACCCACCATTTTATTGGTATCCACATACACCGGATAAGCCGGATCGGTGATAGCTATCTGATTGTCCTGAGCCAGGATATCCCCAATATTTCCGGTATCGCTTTTGGCGCCGTCACTTACAAAAATTTCATCGGCGTCAATCTGAACGCCTCTATCTAAGAAATCGTTTTTCAGAATGGCATTCACAAGGAAATCGTATCCTTCGTAAGGGGCATATCCCCGCAAGGTTTTGGCATCCGCCATTTCGGCAGTCGCCTTGTGAATCGCATCAATCACTGCCGGAACAATCGGTTGCGTTACATCGCCGATTCCCAGACTGATAACCGTCTTATCCGGATGGTTTTCCTTATACTCCCGTACTCTTCTTGCTACTTCCGCAAACAAATAATTATTACCTATTTCGGTATAATGCTCGTTAATTCTCATAAAATTATTAATTTGAAAATTAGGAGTTAGGAGTTATAAGTTATGAGTTATAAGTTATGAGTTCATTGACACATAATTCCTAACTCATAACTCATAACTCATAACTTATAACTCATAACTTCCGTTAAACACTTCGACAGCTTCACCTGTCATATATACATGATTATTTTCTTTATTCCATTCCAGTTCCAAATCTCCGCCTAAAAGAGAAATAGTGGATTTATTTTCCAATTTATTATTTAATACCGCGGCTACCTGGACAGCGCAAGCGCCTGTGCCGCAAGCCTGTGTTTCTCCGCTTCCCCGTTCCCATACCCGCATCCTGGCATGCGTTGGCGAAAGGATTTCCACAAATTCGACATTGACTTTTTCAGGAAACATCGGATGATTTTCGATTTTCTTTCCAATTTTTTCCAAGTCCAGCCGGTCGATTCCTTCCGTAAAGATGATTGCATGGGGATTTCCCATGGAAACACACGTTACGGCATACTTTTCGGGTTCAAAATCAATGACTTGATTAATCAATTTTTCGTCTTTCCAGCGTACCGGAATTTCTTTGGCAATCAATACCGGTTCGCCCATATCCACTTTTACTTTTTCCACCAAACCATTTACGGGAAACAATTCCAGTATTTTTATCCCGGCTTTGGTTTCCAATGTGATTTTTTGTTTGGTGGTATATCCCTTATCATACACATACTTACCCACGCAGCGGGAAGCATTGCCGCACATTTGGGCTTCGGAGCCGTCCAAATTAAACATGCGCATACGAAAATCGCAAGTATCGGAAGGCATAATCAACACCAAGCCGTCAGAACCAATCCCTTTGTGGCGGTCGCTGACTTTGATGGCCAAGGCTTCCGGATGGTCCACTTTTTCCTTGAAACAATCAATATAGACATAATCGTTTCCGGCGCCGTGCATTTTTATAAATTTCATATTTTTACTTCTAATATAACGGTAATTGAGCTGCAAAGTTAACAGATTTATTGATATGGTACAAAAAATACTATTGCTTTACTAAAATTTATCCTGTATCTTTGTCGTTTAGAACACATTCATATAAATTCACAATCATGAAAAATTCATTAATACTAATTGTAAGCGTATTCTTTTTAATGTCTTGCGGAAATCAAGAAAAAAAAGACAGTACAGAACAAAATGTTGATTCTAAAAACCTGAAAGAGATGAGTTTCGATGAATTATTCACATCGATTTCACCCGAAGAAATCACAGACAATGTATTTAAGTTAGTTGGAAAAGATTTCACGGTCATCACAGCCGGAAAAGAATCCCATTTCAATTCGATGACTGCCAGTTGGGGCGGAGTCGGCATTCTTTTTAATAAACCGGTCACCTGGTGTTCGTTAAGAGCCAACCGGTACACATTGGAAATAATGAAAAAAGAGCAAACTTATACGTTGTCTTATTTCGCCGACGAATATAAAGACCAGGTGCTTTTCTTCGGCAGTAAAAGCGGAAGAGATACGGACAAAATGAAAGAAACGACCCTCACGCCGGTTCAAACGCCCACAGGAGACATTACCTACAAAGAAGCCCGGTTGATTTTGGAATGTAAATTAGTCGAATTGACGACGGTCAGTCCCGATGATTTTTATAATCAGGAAGATAAAGATTTCATCCGGGGCGGTTACGAAGAAGCCAAAGAATATCACAAATTGATGTTTGGCGAGATTACGAATGTTTGGGTAAGGAAGTGAGCGTCATTCCCGCAAAAGCAATAGCAAGTGTAGAACCATTATTCATTCTTATACTATTTCTTCCGTAAAAATTTTCCACAAATAATTTTTAATTGTAGAAAAAAACACCTACCTTTGCCGTCGCAAAAAAGAAATCGAGGTGTAGCGCAGCCCGGTTAGCGCACCTGCTTTGGGAGCAGGGGGTCCCAAGTTCGAATCTTGGTACCTCGACCAAATGAAAATCAAGCAGTTAAGGAGAAATTCTTGATTGCTTTTTTTATTAAGTAAAAAGCATTATCTTTGTAAAAATAAAAATCACAAATTATGATACGCACCATTTTTGTTCCTCACAATGACAATATAATGCTTCCTATTCCCAAAGAATATGTAGGTGTGAAATTGGAAGTAATTGTTTTTCCGATAGAAGAATTTTCACAAAAGTCACCTCCGTCAAAAGAAGTAACTTTTAATAGTATTTCTATTGATACACGCAAGTATAAATTTAATAGAGAAGAAGCCAATGAAAGGTAACCGTACTCAGGTATTACAAGAAATAGGAAATACATTAAAAAGCGCCTTCTTTTAACCGAATTTTAATAGCTTTGCGGAGAATTTGCGAATGAAACGGTTTAAGTACATAGTTTGGGGCATTTCAATTGTGGTGGCGGTATTTTATATTTTACCCGTCACACTCTTGCAAGTGCCTTATTTTCAGAGGAAAATCGCAAATATCGCTACCGGATACTTAGAAAATAAATTAGGAACGACCGTAAAAATCCAACGGGTCGAATTCCAACCTTTTAACCAACTCATACTGAAAGAGGTCTATCTGGAAGATCAATCCGGTGATACTTTATTCTCCGCCAAACGAATAGCCGCCGGTTTTGATTTTATTCCGCTTTTTAAAAATAAATTCCATTTCAGTTCGGCACAGCTCTACTCATTTGAATTTCACCTGCATAAAGAACAGGAAGATGCTCCCCTGAACATTCAATACATCCTGGATGCTTTCCAAAGCAAGGAGAAAAAAGAAACAAATATTGACTTGAATATCAAAAACTTATCTTTGGGGCACGGGACTTTCTCTTATCGCGTCAAAAACAAAGCGGCCTCTCCCGGAAAGTTCAATCCCGATGATATATATATAAGCGATATAACGGCGAAAGTCAAACTCAACGACTTTACCAACAATCACATTGATGCACTGATCAAACGTTCCGGTTTTACGGAAAAATCGGGATTGCGGATCAATCAACTCGCTTTCGATTTGCTGATTAATGCTGATAGCTCCAAGATAAACCGCCTCGATCTGGAACTTCCCCGCTCCGATATTCATTTGACAAATATTACGGCCGATTACAGCAATCGCAATCCGGAAGATAATATTCTCGACAAAGTCAGTTTTGATCTCCGGATAGAACCGTCCCGTTTTCAACCGAAAGACATCAGCCCGATGGCGCCTGTTTTCGCTTATTTCAAAGATGTATTGGAAATGGAAGGAAAGGCTTCGGGTTCTTTCAACGACCTGAACCTGACGGACTTCAAGGTCAAGGATGCCAATGATGTATTTATTGGGGCAAACGCAAATGTACGCGATTTGAACAGTTCGGATGCGGCAAATATTTACGTAAGCGGCAACCTCAAAAATTCATTTGTCACTGCCGGGGGTTTGCAAAAAATAGCGGATAATTTCAGTCCCGAAACGGTTCTTTTGCCCGAACCTGTGAAAAGGCTCGAACAAGTTTCCTTTAACGGGGAAGCTTCCGGCTATTTGGATAATATTACGGCTTTTATCAATTTCAAAACCGGTGTGGGCGATTTGCGGACGGATGTCAATTTCGGCCGGAAAGGGATGAATTTTCTAAAAGGAAAAATTTCTACTCCCGAAATCAATATAGGGCAATTGCTGAATAGCGCCGATTTTGGAATCACCGGTTTTGAAATCACATTGGATGCGCTTTTCAAGGATAAAAGCGACCTCAAAGGGCATATCGACGCCTTGGTTCACCAATTTGATTACAAATCCTATAACTACAAAAATATCAGCCTGTTGGGAGATTTTACCGCCGACAGTTTCAACGGATTACTGAAAGCGGACAGTCCGGACGGGCAACTGGCGGCCGACGGTCTTTTCCTGTTGAAAAGGAAAGACTCCGAATTCAATTTCTCAGCCAAGGCGACCAATCTCCTGCTCGACAAGTTGAATTTGACCCATAAATACAAAGAACCGGAATTATCGTTTACGCTGAATGCGAACATGAAAGGCAATGCGATTGATAATTTAATAGGCAATGTATCTTTTCATAACGTTTTGTTTTCCAATGACAAAGGAGGATATGCCGTCAATCGTATTTCGGTCGATATCTTAGAAAATGACAATCAAAAGCAAATGCTTTTAGACTCGGATATTGCCACAGGAAAAATAGAAGGCCTCTATGCCATCCGTTCTTTGCCGGAGGCTTTGAAACAGACTGTTGCCAAATACCTTCCGCACCTGATGCCGGTGGCCGAAAAACCGGTGGCCGATACCGGTAATAATTTCAAACTGGATTTTACAATTAACGATACCAAGGACTTTTCGTATATATTGGACTTACCTGTAACACTTTACAATCAGTCGCAGATAAGCGGCGAATACGACGACACAAAAAGTAAATTCCGGTTAAACGCCCATTTTCCCCGTCTAAGTTTCGGTAATTCGGTGGTGGAAGAAGGACGTTTGGATTTGAATAACGGAAATGATTACATCGAATTGAAATTGAACGGGATAAGTCAGCAGAAAAAGGATAATAAACTGATTATTGCAGCCAACTTCAAAGCGCTGAACGATTCGATTTATTCCGATATCCAATGGAAAGACAATAAAGAGTTGAAATACAAGGGAAAGCTGGACTTTATTTCGTATTTGGCCCTTCCGGATGGGAATGAACCTGTAACGGCAGCCATCCGGTTTCAGCCTTCCGAATTGGTTTTCAACGATTCGATATGGTCGCTGTCGCCGGCAAAAATCGACTACCGCGAAGGCCGGCTGAATATCAGTCATTTCATAGCGAACCACAACAAACAAGCCATTGAAATTGAAGGAAATATATCGGAAGATGTAGAAGATGGCGTTTCCGTTTCGTTAGAAAAAGTGGATTTGGACTATATCTTCAAATCGTTGAATATAAAAGCGTTGACTTTCGGAGGGATTGCTACCGGATTTGTGACGGCGAAAGACATTTACCATACCCGGCAATTATCTACCTACCTGGATGTTACCGGTTTTTCTTTCAATAATACCGTTTTCGGCGACTTGGATTTACAGGGACGGTGGAACAGTGAAAAGCAGGGGGTGGAAATGAAAGGCAAAACCTTCAAAAACGATTCCACTTACATCGATGTGGACGGCATCATCTATCCGGTGAAAGAAGAATTATCCATCCTTTTTGACGCCCACCATACGGACGCGACTTTTCTCCGCAAATACTTGGACAATGTGGTGCAAAACCTTTCCGGAGAATTAACCGGTAATTTGCGCTTGTTTGGCGATTTGAACAATCCGACAGTCGAAGGAGATGTCTGGGTAAATAACGGCAACTTTGGCGTGGAATTCCTTAATACCGATTATACGTTCACGGATTGGGTAAAATGTACGGCCGATGAAATATCCATCAAGAACGTGATTCTCCGGGATAAATACGGGAACAAGGCACTGGCCAACGGCTATGTGCACCACCATTTGTTTGATGATTTCCGGTTTTCCGCCGCTCTTTCCTATGAGGATTTTATGATTTATAATGCAACTGCCCAAAGTAATCCGTCCATTTACGGGCCGGTTTTCGGAACCGGAACCGCAACACTGAAAGGGACGGAGGATTTGGTATTTATCGATGTCTCCATGAGCAATAACGCAAATACGGCGCTCACGCTCAACTTCATGAAAGAACCGGATGTGGTCGATTACAATTTCATCAATTTCGTCAAGAAAGAAAAAGACTCTATTCCGGCAGCATTGCCCGGACAATCCGTTGCCTCTATTTTTGCAAATCAACTGAAATGGAACAGCGGAACGGAAATCCGCCTGAACCTGCTTTTGAATGCAAACAATGAGGCCAAACTTGAAATGATCATGGATCCGCTGACGGGCGATAAGATAAGCGCGACCGGAAGCGGCATTATGCAAATCCAATACGGCACACAGACTCCCATACGGGTTTTTGGCAACTACCGGATTGAAAGGGGAAGTTACAATTTCAGCCTGCAACAGGCATTTTTCCGGAATTTTGACATTGAAGAAGGAAGTACAGTCGCTTTCCACGGCGACCCGTTCGTAGCCGATTTGAATGTCAAAGCCGCCTACCGGGTGACAGCTAACATCGAAGATTTGGATCCGACATTGGCAGAACTAAACCTGAGCGCGCGAAACAATATTCCGGTCAATTGTGTGCTTTTGCTCTCGGGGCCTCTGGAACATCCGCTGATTAAATTTGATTTGGAATTGCCCGGATCCATATCCGAATTGGAGCGCCAAGTGAAAAGTTATATCCGCACCGACGATATGATGAATCGCCAGATTGCTTATTTGTTGGTAATGGGCCGTTTCTACACCTCTCCGGAATATACCCGGAATGACGCGCGGGTCAATAACGACCTTTCCATCCTGACCTCAACGCTTTCCAATCAGATATCCAACCTCCTGGGGCTTTTGAGTGATAACTTCCAGGTAGGGACTAAATTTCACCAGACGTACGAAGGAGACGCCACCAATACGGAAGTGGAAGTCCTCTTGTCCAGTTCGCTGTTGAATAACCGCCTCATTATCAACGGCAATTTCGGTTACATAGATAACGCATATACCAACGCCAACTCCAATGTGCCGTTGGTTGGCGATTTCGACATTGAATACAAACTGACCAAGCGCGGGGATATCCGCCTCAAAGGATTCAACCACTACAATTACCGCAATTATTATAGCCAAAATCCGGAGATGACCCAAGGGGTCGGGATTCTTTTCCGAAGGGATTTCAATACCTTGCGGGATTTTCTGTACAGGCGAAAAGAGTGGCGCTTGATTGTTCCGGCGGAAGAAGAAAAACCGGCGCCAACAACGGAAGAGCCGCAAGAGCCGCAAAATTAAACATTACCTCAAAAAAAAGAAAATTTTAGAAGAAAATAGTGTATCTTTGTAAATTAAAATAATTCAAAGTAGTATATTATGATAAATCATCTGTTAAACCGTATTACAATAAATGCAAATGTCTGTAATGGAAGGCCGACCATTCGTGAAATGCGTTTCACTGTATCTCAAATGCTGGAATTGATAGCATCAGGCATGTCATTTGATGAAATTTTGGCAGATTATCCCTATATTGACAGGGAGGATATATCCGCTTGTTTGATATATGCTTCATCGGTAGCGAATAATAAAGGAATGATGGTCATAGGAGAATGGGTGTAAGATGAAATTACGGTTTATTGTAGATACTCAATTACCTCCTTCTTTAGCTGAATTTCTCAGGAGAAGAAATATTGATGCAACACATGTTATTGATTATCCAAAGGGCGCCTTAACTTCTGATATTGAACCAAATAACTTCCCTTTATATGGAAAATTTTAAAAATTTAATTATCGTCAAAAAAAATAGAATAATCTTTTTTTAAATGAAATAGGGAATAATCAAGATACAAATGAACCACAATGTCCACCCACATGCAATCGCGGAGCGATTGCATTATTGTAGCACAGAATAATACCACCAGCCACCGTCAACCGCGGAGCGGTTGTATAATAACATAATCAAATGAAAATCAATCCTGTAATGAAACCGCTCTGCGGTTTTGGGTAGATGGGGATGACATTTTTCTACAATAATGTAATCGCTCCGCGATTGGCGCCTTTCCGGTAAGAGCTATGCAAAATTATAATAAGGCTGTTTATCGCCCCGATAGGGGCAAGAGCATTAGCACAGGGCAACGCCCTGTGAATGATGGATACGCCCAACAAATCTGCGCCCTGAAAGGGCATCAGCCGTTGGTATCGTTATTGCTATCGCCCTTTCAGGGCTTCCGTGTATCCGTCATTCTATTCCGTAGGGCGTTGCCCTACGCTAATGCTAAAAGGGCGTTGCCCTTTTTCAATGATATAAATAACTATACGTTTTTTATTTCACATTTCTAATGGAGCTGAGTAGGTACCGCACGTCCCTCAAAAGTTATTTTTTGCTAATTCCTTTGTCATTCCGAAAAAAGATATTACCTTTGTCAATTAAATAAACGAAAAAAAGGGTTTATTACAAAATAGAAAACAGTTTATAAAGACATAAATAATTAAAATATAAAGCGTTAGCTTTTATTCTTGTGCTTGAAATATCGACAATTTCAGTACATACAAGGATAGGTTAGTAAGCGCTCACGTGGATTCGTGGGTATAACTTATTTGTATGTATGGGTAGTCGATAACCTCAAGCACAGATAAAGTTAAGTCCCACGTTTTTTCATTTTAAATAACCGCTTCTCAGGGACTTGGAGGCATAAATTCTACAGACATGCAGAACAAGTCAAATGTATTTCAACAAACACATACAATCGTCATTTCGAGCGTAGCGAGAAATCTAACATGTTCCGTAGGCCCTACGGCTAAGCCTTAGATTTCTCGCTACGCTCGAAATGACGGGGCAAGGAACTTGGCGGACGTAGTGGTTCAATGGTTTTTTCTCTCTCATTTTTAACTGTTTGAACACGTCCGCCCATCGCTTAGGGTACAGGCAACCCATCATTTTTCTTCATTTTTATTAAATTTATAATTACCGGTTGCCTTGCCCTTTTATAAAACAGGCGCTTTGCGCCTTATGCAAAATACAAATTTAAATTATACAAGTAATATGAAAAAGATGATTTTTTTAG
>JAISKT010000126.1 GCA_031261295.1 Candidatus Symbiothrix sp.
CGAATTACTTTTACTAACGTGTCGTCATTGACTTGGTTTAGAATATCAAATTTTTTGTTGGCGCTGACGGTAAAACCAAAAGCAACGCCGGTAGCTAATAAAATAGCGATTAAAACGCCGAGCGGTTCCAAAAACACAGACCAGGATTCAAGCCCTTTCCATACTTGAAATGAAGAAACGCCAATGGACAAGACCAACGCGACTAATAAAATTCGGATAATAGGGTCTTCAAAACTTCCTAAATACTGTTTCCATAAGGATTCTTTTTCGGGGGGAATCAGAATATTTTCTCCGTATTTCTTGCGGCTCTCCGACACTTGCGTGTCGGTAAGTCCTGTGTAATGATGTTGTTGTTTCATTGTTACTTTGTTTTATTATATTTATTTCGCTTATTAATTTTTCACTAATTGCACAATTACCAATCTCCCTCCATCTTCTTTCGACAACAGAATTTGCTTGTTGTCTGTCAATTCAACTGCTTGATTAATGGGAATTTTCTTTCCTTCAGTTGTGTCTTCCAAATCCGTAAGTCGCTGATTTACCAGCAACCATTTGTTTTGGTGGAATACGAAATAACCGACAGGCTTTTTCTGCTCCGCTGTTAACCTTTCATTAGGCGATATATTGTGGTTTACATGCCACGGATACAGATATTGATTGTTGTAAACCATTAATCTGTAATCGTCCGGCGTAAAACTTCCTGCACGGCGCGAAGAATAGAGATTCAAAACAGGTAATTGCCCTTTGTATTCCGTGCCGCAAAATGGACATTTCGGTTTATTCGTATTGTCAAAAATAAACCATTTGTGCCAACATTGGGGATTTTGGCAGGGCTGCATCAAATCGACGGTTTTCAGCAAAGCGTATTCCCAATCGTCTGCGGAAGGGCGTTTGCTTGGGTCGTGCAAACCATCAATAAATGCGCTGTCGAATAATTTTTTCAAATAGGGACCACAAACTGTATAAGGAATTTTCGCAGGGTCGCCCTGCGGAAGTTGAGATGGTTGTAAATCACTTATCCTTACGCTATTAATAGTATCTTTAGAGTTCTCAATAAATGTTGCATTTTTACCTCGCTTTAATATTTCGTCCTTTTTTTCATCTGTATCCCAAACTTTTTTACCATCAAGTGGGTCGCGAAATAATAAATAGAAATATATCATTACTGCCAATGCGTGTCTGTCGGTTGAAATGCAAGGTAATTTTCTGTTCTGATCTCTCATTTTCAGATGTTTGGTTTCGTAAACTTCAGGAGCTATAAACTCTTTTGTTCCTAATACATCGGGGGCAAACTTTCCGGGGACAACTAAACCATCAATATCAATGATACAAGCCCTTCCCAAAGTGGGAGCAACCAAAACATTGTTGAAAGATAAATCAGAATGTGCCAATCCTGCTGCGTGTAATCTCCTTACTGCACGACTAATAGTTATACAAATCTGGAAATAATTAAACCAATTTCCTTTTTCGTCTGGTGCAAGATTCCTGTTTTGGTGTTTAGCACAAGCAAACCATTTTCCATTTTTTTCTTTACCTTTAATGCCTAGAAAATCGTTATTGATAGAACCGATGGCAAAAAAATAGTGTTTTTGGTAGGTAGGGCATACCAAACCAAGTTTGCCGTTGTATTCCACTATTTTGGTAGGCCAGCAATAAAGGTCTTTCCAATAATCGCCGCCCGCCGCATTAAAAATTCGTTCACGATAAACGCCAGTGATATTCTGCAAACGGTCTCTGGCGTTAAAATCCTGCTTGTCGCGGAAAAACGCCACGACATACGATTTGTCAGGACTGAAATACACATCTTTCATACTACCTGAACCAATGATAGTGTCAACAAATTCTACATCAGAGCCATCTGTTGCTTTTATTTTAATTGTTTGCGCCATAGTTTTTACACTTGATTAATAATATTCCAAAATGATTTGGGTAGAAAAACATTTTCCATGTCTTTACAATTTGCAAATAAAGGTGCTATTTCTGAATCAGAAAAACCTGCTATACCACATCCAATTCGCGTTACTAAAAAAGTATATTCCACATGTATTTTAGCAAACGAGACAAACTCATCAATATATGGCTTAATCTCTGTTACGCCTCCGTGCATTGTCGGAATCGCGTATGATTGCCCTTGTAATCCTATTCCCTGTCCTCTTTTTGCTCCGAATTTTTTGAAAGCGGTACGTGCAGCGCCCCCATTATGCCTGCCTGCTAAATTGCTGCCAAACACAAATATCTCATTTGATTTGAGTTCTGTTATAATATCTGGAGAAATTCTATTATTCAATTCTTTCATGATCAAAAAAGTATAGCTATTGTTCTGTCATCGTGATTTCCTTTCGACCAAAAGTCCAACCATTTAAGTAATTGTTCAGCGGATTGCTCGTTGTCGTCCGAAAAATCAACTTTTACTTTATCTTCATTATCTCCGTTCAAATCCGCCCAGAGGTCCTTCCATTTTTCTATTCTATTCAAATTGGCATCGGTTTCAAACTTTGGATCGGTAACGCCATCGCTCATTAGAATTACGGCAGTAAAATCTTCAACAATCTCAAAACGAGTACGCACTCTGTCTCTGAAAATTTCCGGCATGGTGAGGAAACGAGTTTGTCCGGCAAATTCGCCGCCATCAGGCACGCCCAAAATTTTCAATTCCTGCGGCTCTTTGCGGTAAATACCAATTCCGCCATCGCCTACCCAAAACGCGCCGATAAACCAACCAAAGTTGAACTTTTTGCAAATACTTATCAATAAAGTTGTTGCATATTCTTTGGAAATACGCTGCTTTTCTGTGGCTTCTTTTTCAATATTGTTTTTTGCAGTCCACGCCGCTTTTGCCAAGATTTCGATATGCAATGATTTGTACAAATCATCTCGATTTTTCTCGGAATTGTCTTTTTGATATTCACTTATTGCCAGCTCCAAAACTTCGGAAATTCCATCTTTTGCCAACTGTTTTGAACAAATATCTTTTACCGTTTTACAAGCAATTTGCGAACCTCTCCGCGAATATTTTGCCGAACCTGCGCCGTCAGCAACAACCATCACATACCATTCTGTTTCACTGTCGAAATACAAAGCAAAATCGTCATCGCGAGGTTTGCCTTCAATGGCGTGGGAACGCCCGCGCTGGCTTGCGGCAACCATATCTTTACGAGGAATTTCTTCATCTTTGACGATTTTTGATTCTCCTTTCTCAAACGCCTTGTCGGAATCTAATTTGTAATACTCAATGTCTTCGGGGGTAGGTGTATTTTTACTCCATAAAACTCTTGGGTCAGGATTGATAATAAACACAACTTCGCGTGCCAGAAGCGGTTTCCCCTCCTCCCAGTCTTTTCGCTTGAATTTCATTTCAATTTTGTGATCGCCCGCTTGCGTTGGCATGCCTTTTATTTTCTTTTCTTCGGGAAGATACAGCAAACCAATCTCTTCCAACTTATCAAAAGAAACTTCAGCTATTTCGGGTATTTCCAATTTTTCAAAATCGAAATCAACGCAATACTCCTGATTAACTTTTCCGTTGAGAAAGGTAATTTGCTTGTTTTTGATTTGAAAAGCCAACGCTTCCTGCTTTGCTTGTTCCTTGTCGGATTGTTCACCCGCACCAATTTTTTTCATATCTTCTTGTTGCGCATTAGATTTAATTTCAGATTGTTGATTTTCATGCTGTTCTACTGTTTGTTCGGAATCATCCGCTTGTGGCGTTTCTGTCTGCGGTACATCTTCGGCAGGTTTGGGAAATTGTTTTTCCCAAAGTTCAACAAAGAAATGTTTGATTTCTTCGCCGTGCGTTTCGAGAAAATCTTTAATTTGGCTTTCGTCCAAGCATTTTTCTTTTAAATATTTCTTGATTGTTTCCATGCTATTATCCTCTTGTTCGTGAAACATCAATATCACCGCCACCCAAACTATATTCTGCCTGTCCGCCACACCAAGGACAAGTTTGTATTTTTTCCTCGTTACTACAATGAATCCCTCCGCAATAACAAGTGCTGAATCCAAACTGATTTCCACAACAAGGACATGCGGGAAAACCGGATAAGGAATGTGTATTGACTTTTCCGACAGCTTGTTGACCTTCCGACAATTCAAAATAAGTATTATCAATAGGAAATGCCCCTACCAATCTATAATTCTGGACTTTAGTATTTGGAATGAATTCAGATATTTTAAAATTTTGTTGATATTTTATGAGATAACACCTTTCCGTAGTTTGGCATTTTGCCAAAATAACCGCAAAATTGTCGTCAATTTTTGCAGGCAAATGTTTATCCAAATCAATTTTCACCAAAGTATCATCTTTGATTGGCGCTAACTGCAATTCATCGCTGTTTGCTTCACTCACGCTCACGCTGCTTGTTTTGATGGAAGCCGTTACCCATTTGAAGAATTGCTTGAATGATTCGGCATCGGTATTTTTCAACACCAATACGGTTTCGGTTATTTTTCCGAAAATATTCATATTGGCATTTTCTCCTAACGAAATGACAATCAGATTTACGCCTCGGCGATACTTTTGATTCCAACGATCAAAAGCTTTTTGATATTCATCCGTTGGATTACCGTCTGTGAAAAGGAAAACAATTGGTTTCCAATCGCCTTTTTGTTCCAATGTGGTTTTCTGAATGGACAAGTCGATGTCATCCATTAAAAACGTCAGTGCATTTCCGAGCGAAGTACCGCCGCCGATAGGCAACTTAGGTGGATAGAACTGTGTCAGTTCTGCCATTGGCGTTAGCTTTTTTGCTTTGCCCGCAAAGGCTATAATAGAGACATAAACTGTTTCCAAAGCGTAAGGGTCGGTGCGCAACTCTTTTACGATAGTTGCTATTCCATCCTGTACTTGTTCAATAGGTTCGCCAACCATCGACTCGGAAACATCAATAAGGAAATAAATTGGTAATCGTCTCATAATATTTGATTTATAAAAACTTCAATGCAAATAATAATATAATCAAAATGTTAATCAATAGGTATAATTTCTATCCCCATTTCCTCATTCAATTACCTTATGTACTTCGGGCGGTGGCGGCGGCAATAAAATTTCATCACTTGCGCCAACACTCCTGTTTCCAACGCTTACCGAAGCCGATACCCATTTGAAAAAACTTCTAATGGTAGAACTGTCAGCAGTATCCATATTTACAACACTATCGGCAAACTGTTCTACATTTTCCTTTCGGGGATTATTCCCAACCAAACAAGCGACAATGCTGCCAAAATGCTTTTGTTTAATAATAGGAACAACATGTTGAAACAATTGAGAATCCGAAGCCCTACCATCGCACATAACAAACAGCAAAGGCATCCAATCGCCTTTGCGTTCCGGCGTACTCAACACAACTTCCGTATCGATTTTCTTGCACATAAATTCCAATGCCTCGCCCAAGTGAGTACCTGCCGCACTCGGCTGCGCAATGGTTGGAATTTGCATATTTTCGAGTTCGGTAAGCGGTAAAATCTGTTCGGGATAACGGTTGAATGTTATCACGCTCAAATGCACTGATTCAAGTGCAAAAGGGTCTTGACGAAGCGAAGACACCATCGTTTCCAAGCCTACTTTTATCGCCTCTATCGGCTCGCCGCGCATTGCGCCGGAAGTTTGAATCAATATATATACTGGTAATCTTCTCATTGCTTTTTACCTCCTCCAAATAGTAAATTCAACAAAGTCGCACCGATTTTTCGTTGCATTCCTTGCCGCGTGGTGGGAATACCGGTGCGTTTTGCAAAACTCTGTTTGACGCCCGTTACTCCCAAGGCGCGTTTCCAAGAAAATGACATTCCCGGAATTATTGATTTTCTTCTTGCCATTTAGTTATTATACTACAATACAATATTAACTTCGGGTGGCGGCGGTGGTAATTCTCCGATGCCAACCACTTCGTTTCCACCATCAACCTTTTGACTACCGGTACTTACAGATGCAGACACCCATTTAAAGAATGCCTTTATAGTAGAACTATCGGCAGTATCTAATTGCACTACACATTCTGTAATTTGTTTAAGAACATTTGTGTCTGCACCCTGTCCGGCTGCGCAGGCAACCACCATACCGGTTTTCCTTTTGCGGAACTCTGCAAGCCCTTTTAGCCAATCGTCAGTAGGGCAGCCATCTGTCATAATAAAAACCAACGGTTTCCAGTCGCCTTTCACTTCGGCTGTGGTTTTTACCACTTCGCTGTCGATTTTATTCGCAAGCAATTTGAGCGCGTCACCCAACGAAGTCAGTCCGGTTGCCGCGATAGTAGGCATTTGAAATGCTGTAAGTTCGGTAAGAGGCACAATCTGTTTTGCATTACTATCAAAAGTAATAATACTCAAATACGCTGTTTCGAGCGCGTAAGGGTCTTGCCTCAAAGCGCTGACTAATGTTTGCACGCCTGTTTCAACAGCGGCTATTGGTTCGCCCATCATCGAACCGGAGGTGTCAAGCACCAAATAGACAGGTAATCTCCTTGCCATAATTTTTATTCTATTTTGAGTTTACAAATAAGATCTTACAATTCGGGATATGGTTTCACACAAATTATTATCAGTTGTCGCGTCCCCAACAGCATTAAATTTCCATACACCATCTTTCTTGTACAATTTGCCCATAATGATTGCTCGTTTGCCAGAATACTGCGACTCTGCCGACACATTATAAGAAGCAAACACTTCTTTTACCCGCGTAGGCGTACCTTCATACATTCTAATTTTAGCATAAGGAATTTGTGAAAAATCTTCCGTCCCTACATTATTCAGGAAAAAGAAAATTTGCGAAACGCTATTGTTCACTTTGGATAGATTAACTGTGATAATTTCATTATCCAAACCGTCATCACCACCTTTATCACCCTCGAGATCATCTCCAGAATGGTGTAATGCTCGGTCGTTGGTATCCAACTTACCTTTGGGCATACCGTAGCGTTGCAAAAATTCAGGCTTGTACAAAGGCGAGTAGATATGGTCAAATAATTTGTTGTTGTCATCAATCAAAACACAACTTAAATCCAAATCTACATCAATTGTTTTCTTGCTTAAACCTAAGAATCCACTGGACGTTTCTATTGCACCCCAATTTACACCCACACAAAATTCAGTGAGTTTGCTGCCATCAGATTTTTCCAAATTAATTCGCTGACCTTTTTCCAATTTTTTTTCTAAAATAATAGCCATAATATACCTCCTGTTTTAATTGTACTTATTTAGATAATCTTCCAATCCGCCCTTTTGACCAACACCAACGGCTTCAAATTTCCACTCGCCGTTGCGTTTATAAATTCTACCAAATTCAACCGCAGTTTCCACCGAAAAATCTTCCTCCAACTCATATTTCAGAAGTTCCTCATTATTATCAGGATTATAAATTCTGACAAATGAATTACGCACCTGACCAAAGTTCTGACGGCGTTCTTCCGCTTTGTGGATTGTTACCACAATGCAAATTTCCGCAGCATTCGAATTAATTTTAGACAAATCCACTTTAATGCTTTCGTCGTCGCCATCTCCATCTCCCGTCAAGTTGTCGCCGGTATGTTCCACCGCGCCGTCGGGCGACTTCAGATTATTATAAAACACAAAATATTCATCGGACAAACATTTTTTGTTTTCACCGAGAATAAATACCGAAGCATCCAAATCAACGGTGCTTGACGAGTTGGCGTCCCAGCCCAACCCGATTACGAACTTTGGGAGGGAAAGCGTAGCGCGTCCTCCTTTTTCTAAATTGATTGCCATTTTCTCTCTATATTAAAAGGTTAATTATTTACTGCCTGCTCGCCATTGCAGATTCCAGCTATATGCTTTGTCGCAATCGCTGTGTCCACCGTGGAATGTTACAAGTTTTTTAACCGTCATCGAATTGCTATCGAATACGATTTCGGCAATCGCACAAAATGTTTGCAAACTGTATTGATTGCCCATTTCCACAATAATGTCAGGATTTCCCGGAACTTTTACCGTTACCACAGCATTGGTTTCTGCCCACTTCGCCACGCCTTCATAGATAAAGGTATAAACCGTTATGCGTTTCAGGTCGGAAAGACCCCGCGGATTTATCAGAATGTTTTCGCCTTCGGCTGAAGAACCCGATTGGTCATCGCCACTGTGCCAAATCCAAGGCTTTTGGGTATAACATCCTTGTTTCGTTACTTTATTTCTCGCGCCACCTTGTCCACGAGCAAACTGCAAGCCGTCAATACACGATTTCGCGCCGTTCTGCAACTCGTACCATACACCCAAATCAAGGTCAATAGACTTGTTTCCATTCCAAAATTTAGACCAGCTACTTTGTTGTCCCTGTGTCCAATTCAAATTGATAACAATCTCTTTCGAGGCGTTGTCGCCGTCTTTTGTCAAGTCAATACGATGGGTATCGCCATGTTTTTCTAATTTTATAGCCATAACTGTATAATTTTAAACATACTTATCAACAAAATACTGCAATCCGCCCTTGTAACCTTTTCCCATAGCTTCAAACTTCCATTCATCGCCTCTTTTATATAGGCGACCAAACTCAACCGCTGTTTCTACCGAGAAATCCTCGTCCAATTCATATTTCAGAAGTTCCTCGTTGGTTTGAGCATTGTAAATACGGATAAATGGGTTGCGTACTTGCCCAAAGTTTTGCTTGCGGGCTTCGTAATCATGGATAGTTACAGTAAAGATAATTTCCGTAATTTCTGACGGGACTTTTGCCAAGTCTACGGTTAATGTTTCGTCATCTCCGTCGCTGCTGCCACCTGTTGTGTCATCACCTAAACTGCGAACACCAAACAACCCATCACTACATCCTTTTTTCTCACAATCATCTCCTTGATGCCCCCTACCACAAAGGTTGTTGTAAAAAATCAGATACTCATCCTTGGGCAGCTTTTTGTTTGCGCCCAGCATAAATGCCGAAGCGTCAAGGTCAAATTCAAATCCGGTACCTTCATTGGGATCCCATCCCAAACCTACTCCTACTTTGGACAATCCAATTTCTATTCGTTGTCCTTTCTGTAAATTTATTGCCATATCTTAATATTTTAAAATTAAATAATTTACAATCAATAGTCCTATAACATAAAAAGGGAGCGCTCTCTTAATTCTATCCAATCGTTACCTAATAACAACCTACAGGATAGAAAAAGAGAACGCACCCTTCCCAACAAGGGGTGCATTCGACTTCTGCTTTTCTCTGTTTGCTCAAAATTGGTCGTTTTTAGTCTTGAGAAATGCTGTCGAAGCATTATACTTTATCCGTTTGTATTTTACATCTTAATCGATTTATTTACTTTATTCACGGTGTTAATTAAATAAAAAAAGGTGAGTCCTTTGCTTTACTTGTAAGACTGAGGTACGACCAAGCACCCGCAAACAACAAGAAAAAGCCAAAGGAACACACCCCTATCAGGATGTATTCACATTGTCTTCTCTCTGTTTGCTTTAATTTGGTCGTTTTCAGCCTAAAGAGTCAACCGTAAATACAATATTATCTTATTTCTAATAAATTTGTCCTCTTTTGGACAACTATTTACAAATATATATGTTTTGACTTAAAATTGTTTAAGTTTCCCCAAATTTATTTTTTATGTAAGTAAGTTTTTACTCGGTTAGCTCGCTAAACCAGCAAGGAGAAATCTATAATTTATTCCTCAGCCTGCTGTTCCCACAGCAAAAATGCTAATCGCGCTTCCTTCGCTTTTTAAAATTTCTTTCGCGCACGATTCCAATGTAGAGCCGGTCGTGATTACGTCGTCTATTAATAATATGTGCTTGTTTTCAAAGGCTTTTTCATTCGTGATGGAAAATATATTCTCTACGTTCTTCCAACGGTCGAAGCGGCTGTTTTTAGTTTGTGAAGGGTTGTTTATCTTACGGATAAGGGTTTCGCTGTCAATAGGAATACCTGTCGCCAAAGATATGCCTTTGCAAACTTCCAGCGATTGATTATAGCCTCGCCCTTTTTCTCTCTTGGGATGCAGCGGCACAGGAACCAGCACGTCAACAGTAGAAATAAAAGGGCTGTCTTTTAACGCTTCCCCGCAAAGTTCACCCATGAAATTCCCTATTCGCGGATTATGATTATATTTCAGCTCGTGGATAATGCTTTGTACGCTTCCACCTTTTACGAAATAGGCAAATGCCGCGATATGCCGGAAAGGAACGCGTCCTGCGAAAAGCCCTTCCAATCGATTATCCGGCTGCAGGTGGAAGTTTGTTTTAGGCAAAAGCAACAGGCAATTGGAACAAATATGTTGCTCCCCTTCGCTTAAACGCTCCTTGCAAACCACGCAAAGGTCGGGGAAAAACAGGTTGAGAAAGTCACGAAAAATGTTCCTCATAATCGCCTCCAAGCAATTTATTCACACATTTGATGGATAGATCCATTGAAAAGCCCCGTCCCAAAGCAAAGCGGATCAGCTTTGTCTTTTTGTCATAATCGTTCTTCGCTTTGACCGACTTTTCCTTTAAGGACAGGATGTGCGCCAGTTGCTTTTCAAACTCATCGCCTGCCAGATCGTCAAAGATTGGATTATAAATGGTTTCGGGAACATTTAGTTTCTTCAATTCAAAGATTATCTTTGCTTTACCCCATTTGTTGAATTGTAATTTATCATGAATGAAACCGCGGGCAAACCGTGTGTTATCAAGGTATTTCTCTTCTTTTAACCGGGCGATTATTCGTCTTACGGCATCCTCCGTCAGTTCCCAAGCAAGCAGTTTCTTCCGTACGGAAGATTCGGATCGCTCGGCTCTGGAGCAATAAGCGGCTACACGATTGAGGGCTTGAGGTTCGGACAATTTCATCTTGTTTTACTTTCAATAATAATACCAAAAGTAGAAAAAAAATCGATAATTATAAACCAAAAAAGCGGTTACCGACGCAACCGCTTCATTCCTATCGGATTATTTATCATTTTAATGCCTTTAAAAGTTCCGGTATGAGGTATGGGATTGTATTTTCGGTCTGAGCTGTGTAGATGTTTCCATCAACAACAAACTTCTCATCCGTTCCGATACATTCTTTAACCGCATCTTTTATATATGGATGTAGAGCTACTTTCTTGCCCTTGCCTACTCCAAAGTTATCGAAAAGCAACGCCGCCGCGCAGTGTCCGATCATCACTTTGTGTTTATCTTCAAAGGCCTTCATTACAACCAGCATATCCCGATTATATTGTTGACCGGCATTTTCACTAAACTTCGGTATAGCGTCGCCACAGGCGAACACTAAAGCATCGTATTCATCCTCATTGCCTTTCAGGTGGGCTATCACGTCGTCAGTCTGAAGATTGACGCCCGAGTTCGTTTTTACATTTATACTGTCGAATACCGCGAATGTTTTGTATTGAATACCGTTTTCAAAGAATGCTTCCAGATATTGGAACAACCCCGCGCCATTGACCGGATTTACAACTAATACTGCTACTTTTTTTGCCATAACTTTTAATTTTTAATTGTTTTAATAAATTGGTTTGTGTTCTTAGTCACTAATAGTAATTATGTTATCTTTGTTATGCAAACATACAATTAGTAATTGTATCTTGCAAGAACGAACTTATTGATAACTAAGTTACAAGAATGTTAGTAACGTTGATTTACAGGATATTGAAATGAAAACTTTTTTACATATCTACACCTGTCCTATAAGGGATATTCTAAGCCGGCTGGGAAATAAATGGTCGCTTCTGATATTAGCCACCTTGAATGCAAACGGCACAATGCGATTTAATGATATTCATAAATCGATAGGAGATATTTCGCAACGGATGCTTACCGTGACATTGCGGTCGTTGGAGGCGGATGGTATTATTCATCGGGAAATATATACCGAAGTACCTCCACGTGTTGAGTATAACCTTACGGAATCGGGTAAAGAGCTGATGCTTCATCTTGACAACCTTGTGGATTGGGCTTTAAAGAACACGGGAAATATAATGCAAAGCAGGCTGGAATACAAAGAAAGAGAAGAATAGAGGAATCATCCTTGTTTCACGGCTCTCACCATCCTATCGCGCTTACATAAATCCTGAAACAGGGAAACATTAACGAACCCTTTTCCCTTCAAGAGGCTTACCATTTCTTGCCCTTTCGCCTGATTGATTTCAAAGTATAGCTTTCCTCCCTGATTTAAAACCGCTAAAGCTATATCCGCTATCCGTTCATAAAACAAGAGGGCGTTATCATCAGGCACAAAGAGGGCGGAATGAGGTTCATAAGCAAGCACATTCTGCTCCATTGCCTGTTTCTCGCTTTCGAGGACATAGGGGGGATTGCTCACGATAATGTCATAGTTGGTATTTGTCGGATAAGAGGCAAGGACGTCAATGTCGCTGAACTCCACACTCACACTATTTCTTTCCGCGTTCTGTTTGGCTATATCCAATGCCCCTTGTGAGAAATCCCATGCCGAAACCGTTGAATCATGGAGATACTTTGCCAAAGCAACCGCGATAGCGCCGCTGCCCGTGCCAATATCCAGCGCCTTCAATCCGGACGCCATGTTTTCATTTATTATCAATTCCACAAGCTCTTCGGTTTCGGGTCGGGGGATAAGGGTTGCTTTATTGACAAGGATAGAAAGCCCGAAAAACTCGGTATCACCTATAATATATTGTATGGGTTCAAACGTCTTTAATCTGTCGAGTATCTGTTCAAGCTTCCCGTTCTGTTCTGCCGTAAACTCTTCAGCGGCGAGCAACGCCCGCGGATACGGCCGGTTGGTTATATGCTCTGTTATAATACGCACAAATCCCGAAATTTCGCTTTCGGGATAATATGCTTTTAATGAATTATTTATATAGGAAATTGTTTTCCGCACAACTACTTTATTTTGTTATCTTCTTTATTGTTTCTATATTCGGTAATAAATATACATCATCAACGCCATAAACCTTCCGGTTTCCCAAAGTCATATTCGGTTTTACTAAACTGTCGCCCAATGCTTTGTTTATCGCTAAGGCGACCAGCTCGGTACAATATACTTTTTGGTCTTCGGAAGCGTCAAAATCCATATCGAAAGGGGTTTTATTCAGAAAATACGCTTTCGCGTTAGCCGCTATTTTACAGCGAACAGTATCCTGCGTATCGATACGATACACACCCCATGTTTTAATATCATCCAGAAAAACCTGTATCGGCTCCCTCTTTACATGACCAATCCCCGTCAACTCGCTGGCTTCCGCGTGAATAACAAACAACGAATCTCCCTCCTGATCAATAATCCCCGCGTGGGAATACAATTTCTCGGATAAAGAATAGTCTTTAAAGTGATTGGAAAAGAACCCGTTGCCTAAGCGGCAAATAATATCGCCGCTCCGTATTCCTTCCAGCAGCACAGGGTCTATTGAAGCCCTGTCCTTTTTGGCGCAGCCGGTAAAAAGTAGAAAACAAGAAAGAAAAATAACGGCTATTTTTTCATATCCATATTTACTTTCCAATCTCCGTCTATTTTTACAAGTTCAAGTATTTGTTCTCCTTTATCTGCACTTCCCTTATAGGTAACCCATGCTTTATTTTCAACAATAGAGTCTTTCACGAATTCGAATTTGAAGTTCGGATCAAGCGTTTTACCTCCGCCAAAACCGGATGCGAGATCGAGCAATTTCCCGGTTGATTCGGTGGCATATTTCTTTGCCTCGTCAATTTTTCCTTTTGCCAAATTTTCCGAAAATTTACGAGCTGTGTCTTTCGGTCCTCCTGAAGAACAAGAACACATAAGAGCGATTGTGATTACTAAAAATAATGCCTTTTTCATTTTGGTAATTGTTTATAAGATTTAACGTATTGGCAAAGATATAATTTTTTATGACTTTACTCTATTTCTTCGTCATATTTTTGAAACAAAAAATCATTATAGGGATAACGTTCTATATGAATCTCTTTTACACGGTCATATACCTTCTGTTTCAACTCATCGATATTCATTTTTTCCTTTGCCGAAATAAAGACGCAATCATCGTGCATCTTGCTCATCCACGATTTCTTTAATTCGTCCAACGAAACATTCTCTTTTGTTCTTGGCGTCAGGTCATCCTCGTCTTTTGGCGTGTATGTAAACGCATCCACCTTGTTAAATACGAGAATCGTCGGCTTTTCTTCTTTGTCGATTTCCAGTAAAGTCTTATTTACCACCTCTATTTGCTCTTCAAAGTTGGGATGGGAAATATCCACCACATGCACCAGCAGATCAGCCTCCCTTACCTCATCTAATGTTGACTTAAAGGATTCCACCAGATGTGTGGGCAACTTGCGGATAAATCCTACTGTGTCGGACAGCAGGAAAGGAAGATTATCTATAATCACTTTCCTTACCGTTGTATCCAATGTGGCGAAGAGTCTATTTTCGGCGAAAACCTCCGATTTACTCAACAAGTTCATCAGGGTGGATTTGCCTACATTGGTATATCCCACAAGGGCTACACGCACCATTTTACCTCTGTTCTTACGCTGCGAAGCCATTTGTTTGTCTATTCCTTTCAGGTCTTCTTTCAGCTTTGCTATCTTGTCCAAGATAATACGGCGGTCGGTTTCCAGCTGCGTTTCCCCTACACCACGCATCATTACGCCCCCGCCGCGTTGACGGTCTAAGTGAGACCATAACCGCGTAAGGCGAGGCAATAAATACTGATATTGTGCCAGCTCGACCTGTGTCTTTGCATAAGCCGTTTGCGCGCGCATGGCAAATATATCGAGGATAAGGCTTGTACGGTCAAGTATCTTTACCTGCAACTCTTTTTCGATGTTCCGAATTTGCTTGGGGGAAAGCTCATCATCAAAAATCACAAGTCCTATTTCGTGATCTTCCATATATTGCTTTATCTCTTGCAATTTGCCCGTGCCGACAAACGTCACAGGGTTAGGATAATCCAACTTTTGGGTGAAATTTTTCACAGGTTCTATACCCGCGGTCTCTGCCAAAAACGCCAGTTCATCCAGATATTCCCTTACCTGGTCTTCATTTTGCTCATGTGTGATAAGCCCCACAAGAATGGCTTGTTCATTTTTTGATTCCGATATTATAAAGTCTTTCATATAATCTGTTTAAAATAAGTACATCTGTAAAGAGGATTAATTCTGTTACAAGAAAATAAAGATAGAATTTTAAAAATTAGAATAGCTATATTTTCCGATGAAAAATACAGCAATAAGAAATATTTAAGAAAACAGCGGTTAGCCGTTCGCGGCGCGAAGCGAGAAAACCACCCTTCCTAATCTCCCCAAAGGGAAGATATAAAACGCTGTGATACTCCATGTCCTCTGTGATTTTACGTCAATTAATAAACATCTAAAAACCAACAATTAATAACTAATCGTTAAAAAAAGGTGACAAAAGTAACAGTTTTTCCATCTGCTTTCTCTGTCTCTTTTTTTCGTCCATTCTCTCATTGTCTTGTAACTCGTAACTTGTAACTACTCATTTATTTCAAAGACCTCTTCTGTGTACAGTCAACATCTAATGGCTAATCTGATTAGCCCCAAAAAGTGACAAAAGTAACAGTTTTCGAGTAACGCCGCTTCGCACCATTCTTCGTTCTTGTACACTTGCATGCTTGTAAACTAGTACACTCAAAAACTTAAAAGGTAACAAAAGTAACAGTTCTTTAGTTTACTAGAGTTCAAGTTTACTAGCTTGCTAGAACTCTTGTAAACTTGTACACTCAAAACTTAAAAGGTGACAAAAGTAACAGTTTTCAGATGACATCGCTTCGCGCCATTCTCCTTTCTCGTAACTTGCAACTATTCTTGCAACTTATTACTCAAAACTCAAAACTTCCAACTCATATATTAGACAATTTTGTAAAAAAGAGATGACGGTTTTTAGCCGTTTGCCGACAATGTTTTATGTTATAAAAAGTTAATTTTAGTCAGCATCTTTCATTGAGCCATTTTGAAATATTTTGCTTTTCCCTCGCTGATTCAGCGGGCTAAATAACAAGAATCCGAGCGGACAAATTCGGATGAATCAACCCAGCATGGTTACATAAAAAAGAGCCTGCTTGTAGGCAGACTCTCCAATATTTTTTTCGTACTGACGCAGAATAAAAAAATTAAGCTTCTTTGTTTGTGATAACTCTTTTTTCTTTGATTCTTGCTTTTTTACCTGTAAGACCACGAAGGTAATACAATTTAGCACGACGAACTTTACCCACTTTGTTAACAGTGATACTGTCAATAAATGGTGATTCGATAGGGAAAATTCTTTCTACACCGATGTTATCAGACATTTTGCGAACAGTGAAACGTTTTTTAGTTCCATGTCCTGCTATTTTGATAACTACACCGCGGTATTGCTGAACACGTTCTTTGTTACCTTCCTTAATGCGGTACGCAACAGTCACCGTGTCGCCACTTTTGAATTTAGGAAACTCTTTTCCTGTAGCAAATGCTTCTTCTGCAACTTTAATTAAGTCCATGATTATATAATGGTTTTCTTGTTAATATACGCAATATACACGAGCCTCTCTCGTCAGAGATTACGCAAAGCGGATGCAAAGGTAAAAAGATTTTACAAATATGCAAAAGTCTATCTTCCTTAATTTTATAAAAATAATTCTGATGTTGGAATATTGTCAGAAATTACCCAATCTTTTTGTGTAAGAACATTATTCCTTTTATTTTTGTATAGGCTTAAGAAACCACTAATACTCCAATAAACCCCCTTTACAAAAGAAAAAATAAATGAAAATAAAATATATAGCAATAATCGCTTTTTTTGCCGTTTCTTGCATCAACGCGACAGCTGCCGATAATAAAAAGACGCCCACCCTTTACAATGCGGCGGATAAAGTGAAAATGAGCCGGTGGGTTGATTCCGTTTATAACCGAATGTCGCTGGAGGAACGCGTCGGGCAGCTTTTTATGCCGATTATTTCCGGAGACAATACCGACTTCAATAAAAACAAGATAAAAAGCCTTGTGACCAATCAGAAGATAGGAGGTATCTTGTTCTCGAAGGGAACGCCTCAAGATCAGGCGGAATTAACCAATTTTGCCCAAAAGACCGCTAAAACGCCGTTGATGATTTCCCTCGACGGGGAATGGGGATTATCGATGAGGCTGTCGAATACGACGCTATTCCCTCATAACATGATGCTGGGAGCAATCCAAAACGACTCGCTCCTTTATTGCTACGGACTGGAGGTTGCCCGGCAGTGCAAGCTGATGGGGATTCATGTGAATTTTGCTCCGGCGTTGGATGTAAACAGCAATCCGGCTAATCCGGTGATCGGCAGCCGTTCGTACGGCGAAGACCCCGAACGTGTCGCCCGGCTTGGCATCATGTATTCCAAAGGCTTGGAAGACGGAGGCGTAATGGCTGTGGCAAAGCATTTTCCGGGACATGGCGATACATCCGCCGATTCGCATAAGACCTTACCGACTATTGCACACGACAAGGACAGGTTGGACGATTTTGAGTTGAAACCATTCAAGAAATATATCGACGCGGGACTGTCGGGCATGATGATCGGACACTTGGATATACCGGCTCTCGACGCGAAAAAACAACCCGGTTCATTATCGGAAGCCGTGGTAAAAGAACTTTTGCAAAACGAGCTGGGTTTTTCGGGACTGACATTTACGGACGGCCTCCAAATGAAAGGGGTTTCGGGGGAAGAAAACTATTGCGTAAGGGCATTACAAGCCGGAAACGATATGCTGTTGGGACCTGTAAATCCGGCGAAAGAATATGAAGCCGTGAAGAAGGCGGTAGAAGATAACCTCCTGTCGGAAGCGCAAATTGAGATGAAATGTAAAAAAGTATTGGCATATAAATATATACTGGGAGTGAATAATGCTCATCCGATAGCAACCGCCAATCTTCCGCGAAACTTGAACACCCCGAACGCCGAATGGATCAACAGGTCGCTGAACAGGGACGCCATGACATTGCTGAAAGATGATAGCAAGATTATCCCGCTGAGAGAGTTGGATAAACGGAAAATAGCCGCCGTGTCCATCGGCTCGTCCATCGATAATATATTTCACAATACATTGAAAATGTACGCTGATGTGACGACCTTCAACGTTGCCGACAGCGACGGGCTTATCAAATTGAAAAAGATACTCGAACCATACAATACGGTTATTATCTCTGTCCACAACTCACGGGTAAACGCGGACGCAGCCATTCGAAACATCGGGCAGGGCAAAGAGACTATCCTTACCTTTTTCGTAGTACCTTACTATATCGCTTCCTACGCGTCATCTATCCGGAACGTCGCCGATGGAGTCCTTATGGCTTATGAGGATACTGATTTGGCTCAGGAATACGCGGCGCAGGCTATTTTTGGAGGAAACAAAATCAGCGGGAAACTGCCTGTTAGCGTAAAAGATCTTTTTAAAGAAGGAAAAGGTATAGAAACCAAGAAAGTAAGGCTAAGTTATTCAGTCCCCGAAGAGGTCGGTATTTCATCCCGTCGTTTACAGGGGATAGAGGCTATCGTGCAGGAAGGCATAAAAAACGAGGCTTTCCCCGGCTGTCAGGTCTTGGTGGCTAAGGATGGCGAAATCATTTACAACAGGGCTTTCGGCACATTCGATTATAGCGGGAAGCAGGAAGTAACCACCCGCGACTTATATGACCTTGCGTCTATGACGAAGGCTACCTCCACTATTTCGGCTGTCATGAAATTATATGACGAATCTAAATTGAAACTCAGCGCGTCCATAAG
>JAISKT010000198.1 GCA_031261295.1 Candidatus Symbiothrix sp.
CCGGAATTAGTGACTATCAAAGGAGAAATCCGGTTCAGCGATGATGTCGAACAGGCATTGGTGCAAAAAGCTTTTTCGGCAAAAACAAATGACAATCAATCACTTACTCCTGTAATTGAAAGTACCGCAGACACCAAGATTTTCCGTTTCATTATTGAAGATATTCACCGGAAAAAGACGGATATTGATTTGGAAATCAAGATAGACGGTAAAGCGGTGGGCATCGGAAAAACAATTTCCCAAAATGTTACTATTCCGGCTTTGGATGTGTTTAAAGTGATTTCGACTGAACAGATTTTTGAACCGGAAAACGGTATTCAAATCGTGTTTACCGACCCCGTTTCCCAATCGCAGGATTTGAGGGGATTGATTTCTGTATCAGGCGTATCGAATTTTACCTTTCATGCACAAAACAACAAAATCAATATTTATTTTGATCGCAAAGGCGTGAATGAAGTAACAATTACCGTTGACCAGGGTATTAAAAATACCAAAGGCGAAAACTTGGAAAGTCCTTTTTCCACCACTATTACGATAGAAAAATTAAAACCCCAAGTGGAATTGCTAAGTAACGGAAACATTATTCCCAGCTCGGACAATCTGCAACTGCCTTTCAAAGCCGTGAATCTGTATGCGGTGGATATAAAAGTCATCAAGATTTACGAAAATAATGTCTTGATGTTTTTGCAAAACAATACGCTGAATGGCTCCAACGAATTGCGCCGGTCGGGACGTTTGGTGTATAAAAAAACGCTCCGATTAGATGGCGGAACATCCAAAAACATCCATAATTGGCAAAATTATTCCATCGACCTCTCTCAAATGGTACGTCAGGAACCGGGAGCCATTTACCGGATTGAATTTTCCTTCAAACAAGCCTATTCTGCCTATCCTTGCGGCGGAGAGGAAACGGATGTTATCCCACAAAGTACTTCCGAAGAACTGACCCGGACGGTTGCAGAAGGCATAACCGAAGAAGAGGAAGCGTTGTGGGATTCTCCCTACCCTTACTATTCCGATGGAAATTACGATTGGTCGGTTTACGAATGGGAAGAAAGGGATAATCCCTGCCATCCGACCTATTATATGTTGTCGGAAAGGAGAGTATCCTGCAATGTTATGATGTCGGATATCGGAGTTATTGCCAAAGCTAATTCCGATAATCAATGGTGGATTGCAGTCAGTAATTTATTGGATACCAAGCCGGTAGCCAATGCCAACATTACTTTGTATAATTACCAATTGCAACCCATTGGAACGGTCAAAAGCGATGCCGACGGATTTGCTACGATTGCACCCAAAAGCAAACCGTTTGTCCTGATAGCAGAAGCTAACGGTCAAAAAACATACTTGCGCCTGGTCGAAGGCGAAGAAAATTCATTGAGCCGTTTTGATGTCGGTGGAAAAACGATTGAAAAAGGCTTGAAAGGATTTATTTACGGCGAACGCGGTGTCTGGCGCCCCGGAGATACTTTGCACATTTCCTTTATATTATACGACCCCGAAAAACGAATTCCAGAAAATCATCCGGTGACTTTTGAGATGTATAATCCAAGAGGACAGTTTCATAGCAAACAAATCTTAACCAACAGTGTAAATGGTTTTTATACCTACGCCATTCCCACTCAAGCCGACGACCCGACCGGTTTATGGAATGCTTATGTGAAAATCGGCGGAACTTCTTTCCACAAATCGCTACGCATTGAAACAATCAAACCCAACCGTTTAAAAATCAACCTTACCTTACCGGGCGACCGCTTAAACGCTTCGGCGGGAACCATTCCGGCAACCTTGTCATCTGCTTGGCTGACAGGTGCTACCGCCCATAATTTGAAAGCAAAGGTTGAAATGACTTTGACAAAAACCAATACGCAATTCAAAGAGTATGATAAATATATTTTCAACAATCCGGCAACCGATTTTTCGTCCAATCAATCGGATGTATTTGAAGGAACATTGAACGATGCCGGAGAAGTCAAATTCAATTTCAAAGTCCCCAAAGCGGAAAATGCACCGGGAATGCTGAATGCCAATATCGTCTGCCGCGTATTTGAACCGGGCGGAGATGCCAGCATTTATACACAAGCCGTTCCTTTTTCGCCGTTTCCTTCGTATGTGGGTTTGAATCTGAATCAGGAAAAAGACAAATATATCGAAACGGATACCGACCACCGGTTTGATATCGTTACTTTAAATGCAGACGGTAAACCGGTAAACCGCAGCAATTTGGAATATAAAATATACCGTATCGGTTGGAGTTGGTGGTGGGAACACAACGATGAATCTTTTGCCAGTTATGTCAACAGTTCTTCCTACCAACCGGTTGCCCAGGGAAAACTGCAAACCGTCAACGGGAAAGCCAGCTTTACTTTTAAACTCAAATATCCGGATTGGGGCAGGTATCTGGTATATGTAACGGACAAAGAAAGCGGACACGCTGCCGGCGGAACGGTGTATATCGACTGGCCCGAATGGAGGGGACGTTCTAGCAAATCAGACCCCGACAATATTAAAATGTTGACTTTCTCAACCGATAAGACTTCTTACGAAATAGGCGAAGATATAACCGTGATTATTCCCGCAGCAACTAACGGAAACGCATTGCTCGCTTTGGAAAACGGTTCGTCCATCCTGAGCCGCACGTGGGTAGCCGTATCCGATAAAGGCGATACCAAATATACGTTCAAAGCGACGAAAGAAATGGCGCCGAATTTCTACGTTCACATCAGTTTGTTGCAACCGCATGCCCAAACGCTGAATGATTTGCCTATCCGGATGTACGGCGTGATACCGGTTATGATTTCCAACAAAGAATCCGTGCTGGAACCGCAAATCAATCTGCCGGAAGTATTGCGTCCCGAAACGGAATTTACGGTGGAAGTCAGCGAGAAA
>JAISKT010000202.1 GCA_031261295.1 Candidatus Symbiothrix sp.
CCCACGCTATTGCCGACAAAAGAAATGCACTTCATCGTAAAAACCGGTCTGTATCGTTGAATACTTTTTCCCAACAACAGCAGTCCGGACAAAGTAAGTTGTCCTTGCGCATCCATCAGCGAAATGTTTTGCAGCAATTGTTCGATGGTAAAATTGACGTCAATGGCTTGAACAATATCCTCAACCGCAGTTGTTTGAATGGCGGCATTGACAATTCCGGCAGCCGTACATTCTTCCGTATATCGTTTGTAGAGAAAAGTTTTCAAGGTTGATTCCGCAATATCTTTGTATGATGCGCCTTCCACGCTGTCTTTATCGGCAGCGAGATTACCGCAACTTTGCATCATCACGCGCAATTCGGCGTTGGAAAATACTTTGCGTTTGTCGGAGCCGTTTTTTACCCAGATAATTCCTTTATTATCCTTATACGGCTTGTCTTTCCCCGAAGAAATCGTGGCAACAACGAGGCTTTGTCCGTCCACGCTTACTGTTTCGGTCGAAATAACAATGGCAGGTTTCACATTTTCGGAAGCGGCATTGGCAAGCAAAGTATTGGTTGCTTGAATTTCTTCAAACGACAACCCCGAAATCGTTCCGGTTTTGTCGTCCACGCCAACGATGATGATTCCGCCTCGCGTATTGCTGAATGCAACCATCTCTGTGCCGATTTTATAGGCATCGTCTATTCGGATTTTGAATTGGACGGTGGTGGTTTCGCCTTGGGCGATTGATTGTTTTATGTTTTGTTGGTCAAGCATAGATTTTATTTTTTTGTCAAATCTAATTTGAACATATCTGTATTAAAACCAATATGTATTCTATCCATGTAGGCGTTTTGATTTTTAGTAATATCGGCAGACAAAAAGAATTTTTTAGATAGAGCCTTTCTTTTCTCAATACTCTCAACCGGATGTAAATGATTCCATTTAGGAACTTTATCAAAAATCACTAAATGCCTATTTGTATCTTGCAACCATTGTCCAATGCTTTGCCACCAAGATTTATCTGTTTCTCCCAATGATAGTCCAAAAATACATATAATCCGACTATTATTAATTAATGAAGCCCCTTCTCTATCAGTTTGATTTCCGAGTTCCCTATTAATAATGGGTTTTGCTATCGTCCAATGAAGTTTTTCTTCATCTAAAAGTTCTTTATTTTTGATTTGCTCAATATTATCAACGCCTAAAATTAAATTTTCTTCTGTTGTTCCATGAATATGCAATATTTTGTTAATATGATCATTAGGACGATTAGGATTAAATGGTTTCATCTCTGTTTTCAATATTTCAAGACAATGTTCTAAAATATTTGTATAGTTAAATGTCATGAAATTGTAAAGAATTTGTTCGTTCAAATTTACAATTGATTTAATTCTATTTTGGGAGGTAAGTATTAACCCATTGTAAAATTCAATAATAGATTTTCCAAAAATAGAAATAATATCCTCTTTATTGGCATTATAATTAATACGCAGTTCTTGATCTTTTAGATGTTTTGCTAATGATTCGCGAAAATTATTTATACAGAAATAATAATCTTCTATATTTTGTTGAGTGAAATTTTCAGTATAAATGCCCATTTGTTTTTCAAAATCCGACCAATTTTCAAAATCTTGACTAATATCTTTTTTGAATTTTTGTATGCGCAAATCGTCATTTTGATCCTTTAAATATGTATTTAAGGCATCTTTAAAACGAGTGTTCAATCCAATATTAATATCAAATCCATTCCCAATTAAGAATAATACATTCATTGTTGCTGCTTTTTATTTAATTCTCAATTATCCCTATTTTCTCCTCCGTCAACTCATACAAAGCATAAACCATCCCATCAATCTCTCTATCCGTTGCCTCGATTTGCTCCACAAAGTTACGACATTCCTTTTTATACTCCTCAAAAAAATCCACCAAATCATCTTGTTGTTTATATGAAAGGTTTATTTTTTGTTTCTTCAATTCCGCCAAAAAGGGAGCAAATTCCAATTCATCGAAATGTTCCAATGCGCCGGTTATTTTTATTCCGCTGAAATTATCGGCTAAACGTTTTAGAAAACGTTTGCGTTTGGTTTGCAGGTCGGTGTTGAGAGAGAGCATTTTATCGGCAAGAGTAATAAATGGCTGTTGGTCTTCGTATAGCTTGTACGCCTGCTGAATTTTTTCAGCATTGGCAGCAATTTGCTTTTTGATGACAGTATGTTGGAACAGGCTCATATTTGCAGTTTATTCATTTTATTTACGATTGTTGATTTTAGATTGCAAAATTATTAAATAAAATTGAATTATGTTCATTTTCTTAATATTACTGAATGGATATTATTGATTTTATCCTCCATTGATTTCCTCCAATACCTTTACCGCTTTCTCAACCGAATCAATCCGCTCTACCGTCACGGAACGGCGGTTGTTGTGTTCCTTTAATTGCGTGCGTTTGTAATTTTTTTGCACGAATCTCAGCAATTTATCGAAGGCTTCGCTCTGGTAATAAGCCGAATCGGTATGCGAAATCAGGAAAATCGTCATTTTTCCGGCTTTTAGGAAAATCTTTTCAATACCCAACTTTTTAGCCATGCGCCGCAAACGGACAACCCGGATTAATTCTTCGCCCCGTTCGGGAATTTTACCGAAACGGTCTTGTAGTTTGAGGCGGAATTGTTCAATATCTCGCTCTTCTTCCATTGCATCCAATTCGCGATAAAGCAAGATGCGCTCGGCATCGCTCGGAATGTAGGTAGCTGGGAAATGCACTTCCAAATCGCTTTCCACATTGGTGTCGGTCACGTAATTTTCTCCGGTATCGACCGCATTTTCATCTTTGTATAAATC
>JAISKT010000277.1 GCA_031261295.1 Candidatus Symbiothrix sp.
GCACTAAACCGCTTGTGAGCAGCAGTACTAAAAGTAATTTGTGTTTCATATTATTCATAATAATAATTTGCTAACTTTGTAACCAATATTAAAATTTTATCACAATGAAAGAGTATAAAGACCTTCCTGAAAAAGAGCCGGACATCGTGAGTGATGTGGCTGTTGCGTATGAAGTTGCGTATGAGGCAACACGGTCGCTTGAAAGTTATTTTGATCCAATCACCATAGAGGATATGGATGATAACATCCCGCTGGATGCGAATGGCAATCCCATTGGTACGCCATGGGAGGAAGTAATAGAACGCATGTATGACAATCTTTCTAAGCATTATGGTGTAGATTTACGTACGTTATGAAATACACCATCATTCTTTCGTCCAATGCGGATATTGACATGTATCGACTTGAATTTCATATTAGGAATACCCTTAATGCCCCTTACACAGCTTCTGATTATATAGAAAGGTTGAGAATGACCGTACAAAAACTTGTTTTTCTTGCCGATTCCATCGGATTTAATCCTTACATTCAGTATATGTTTGGCAAAAATGCTCGTCATATCGTTTATAAAAAGATGTCGATTGTCTATGTGGTTCGTGGAAACATCGTTTATATCAAACGTGTTATTCCTAGTTCGATGATACATTAGCTTTCTCCTAATTGATAGTTTAATTTTCGCCTGTCAGTTCGCCGAGAAACACAAAATGCGCCGGAATATCACCCGTCCGGACATTCCATTTCTGTTTGCCGTCTTTGTCAAAACAGTAGAGCGTTCCGGACGATACATAGTTTTTGGCATCCGTAACATAAATGTCTTTTGTCAATGGATTAACCATAATGCCGTATGGAATTTTAATATTTTGCTCTGTGCCGTCCATGATAAAATTGCGTGTAACGATTTCTTTTTTAGCGACATCCACAATGCCGTAATTAATTTCGTTCGACATGGAAATATAACTCCATTCCGTGCTGTATAAATAAAGGGAATCGCCATCCAAATGGAAATTGGAAACAGCAATATCCAACGAATCCATATATAGAGACGGGGCATGCCCTGCCTCTACGGACGCAAGGTCAATACAATACAGGCGGGAAGGTTGCCCGTAATAATCACCACGAGAACTCACCCAGAGATTACCATGCCGGTCTGCCCGCAGCCGATGCAGGTTTCGGGCAACTTCAATCCGCTTGATTTTGGTAAAGGATGGAATATCAATCACCGAAACCGTATTTTCGTAATTCGGGAACATATATCCGCCGGAATTGGCTACATAAATTTTATTTCCGACAATCTCCAATTCATCGGGTTGAAAGCCGACAATACAGCGGTCAATTACCTGAAAGGTAGCGGTATCTACTTTTGCCACATAGCCCTTCTGCTCGTAATTGGGATTCAATTCCACCGGTCCTGCATACGAAGTAACATAAGCATAACCATCGTGAAAACGGATGTAGCGGCAGTTGGGAATATCTATCTGTCCCAAACGTTTAGCCGTATATTTGTCCATTACTTCAATTTTGTTGGAGCAATTAATAACAGCATACAGTTTGTTGCCATAGATTTTAATATCATTACCCACATCGCCCAATTCTTTAGGAACAGTGGGATTGGCAAAGCCGAAAATATTCCGGTGATATTCGCCTGTTTCGTAATCATAATAATCCAAGGTAGATTTGTTGCTTCCCATATTGCCTTCGTTCAACAGGTAGAAACCTAACAGGTTTTTAAAACGGGTTAGGTTTAATGTTGTGTCGGGTGGTGCAACAGGAACGATTTCCGGCTCAAAAATTTCAATCTCTTCCCGGCAAGAATAGAGGCAGAGTAGTAAAAATAACATTCCGATTGACTTTCTCATATATCCATTTTTAATATCAATTTATAATTGCGTCCCGGCATGGGATAATTCAGTACCACATCATATTGTTGATTGAAAATGTTGTTTACTTCGACGGATATTTTCGTCTTAAACCTGTTAAGTTTTGAAAACTTAACAGGTTTACCGTAAAATGATTTTCCAATTGTCAAATCGTGGGTGTACCAGGGCTGTTCGTAGTTTTCGCGAATGTTGGACGAATTGTGATAGCGTTCGCCCACATAAATAAAACTGTAATTCAAATCGTAGGATTTCCAACTCATGTTTACGATTGTCGAACCGCTGTGCCACGGAATATAGGCGATTTGTCTGCCGTACGTTCCTGCTTCCGGGTCGTTGTCTGTAGAGTTGCTGAAATCCTGCGCTTTTTGATAAGTATAGTTCAAGCCGGTATTTACTTGAACGCCTGCCGGTAATTTCCACGAGATTTGCGCTGAAATATCTATGCCGCGAATTTCCACGTAGCCGATGTTCATCATCATCCAGCGGTATTGTCCGTTGCCTTTCGGAACGGCGATGATTTTATCCGTCACCTCATTATAATAGGCATCAGCCCGGAAATTCAAATTATCAACAATGCCATTATTGTAATTTTTATTGTATTGAAATCCCAAATTGTATTGTGTCGTGTATTCGGGGCGAAGGTTGACATTTCCAATATCGGTATAATACAAATCATTGAAAGTCGGCATCCGGAAAATGCGTTTGTAAAATGTGCGGAAATTCAAATCAGGCTGTTTAAAAGGTTGATAGGACAGAAAAAATGCCGGTGTATATTCCTGTTTATCCGCAACGATTCCGACAGATTCATTGACAAACGTTCCTAACAAACTCGCCTGCGCCTTTATCCGTTGCCATTCAAACGCCGTAGCCAATGCCACCAATGTGGTATTCCGTTTGGGATAAACAAAATTTTGCAAACTTGCATCTAAGCTATTCCACTGATAATCGACAGACAGATTCACATCCCAATTCGGCAGAATAGCGTATTTATTGGCAACAGAGGCATAAATTTCCTGTTGGTGGAATGTATTGTCAATGTACATCAAGGTAGTGTCGGGATTGAGGTAGTGCATCCAATCGTTGGCGTATTTTACATTGATTTGTGTTTGTAGAGACGTGGCGTGCCACGTCTCTACCGATGCCTGTGCAAAGAAATTCCGGTCCCATTGCCGTTGCGAATTTTTCCAAACATTATTGACAATCGCACCGGGTATGCCTTTCTCCGAATCATAAAAATAAGCTTTTGCATTCCATTTTCCATTTTCTAAAAAACCATGCAAACCGCCCTCCAGGCGCATGGAATGAATATCTCCGTTTTGGCGGACGGCGGTTGTATCCCAAGCCATAGTTCCGTCAGGCCATTTTTTCCGGTAACGAAACGGATATTTTCCGGAAGAATAAATGTATTCTGTATTGACGTTGAACGCAATATGATCGGTCAGTTTTTGTTCCCAAAGGACAGCCGGATTCATAAGGTCGAAAGAGCCGGTGCGTACAACCGTTTGGATATTGGTTTTCTTCCCGGCCTCAAAACGCGGGCGGCGGGTACGCAGATAAATCGTTCCTGCCGAACCGAAGTCTTTGGCCGATTGGAAGATTTCGCTTTTCTGTCCGTTGTAAAGGGATATTTCTTCGATATTGTCCAACGAAAATTTGCCGAGGTCAATTTGTCCGTTTTGTGCATTACCCAATTGAATGCCATCGTAAAAAACACCGATTTGATGAGTACCCATACTGCGGATATCCACGGTTTTCAGTCCGCCGATGCCGCCGTAATCCTTGATTTGAATGCCTGAAAAATAACGGATAGCATCGGCAACCGAAAAACTATTCAACGCTTCCAACTTTTCGCCCGAAAGCCGTTGGGAAGGAATGACCTCGCGATAGCGGTCGGCATCGGCTACAATCACCACTTCATCAATATGCTGAATACTGTCCAATTTGCTTTGTGCAAATGAAACAGTACAGCACGCAAGCAATATGCCCACGCCAAACGTTCTGTTTAAAAACATAAAAAGCCGTTTAAATTTGACAATTAAACAGCTTTCGTAAAAATAAATTGAAGATAAACTTGTAGAGTCAAAAATATGACCTGCCTTGTTTGTCTCAAGCTCTATTCCTCGAAAGCTTTAAACTTACCATCTTGGCAGGTCTTCTGACTTACTCTCATGTTGAACGCCTTCCCGAGTTCAATTACGAATTACGAATTAAAAATTACGCAAATCTTTCACTCAGTGACAATTAGTGTTGTTCAACCTTTCTTCAACTTTCAATTTTCAACTTTCAATTGAAGAAGAGCTTACAGCAGCGGGTCTGTTCAGGATTTACACCTGATTCCCTTTTCATGAATATTTCCGGAAAGAAATATTCACACCAAAATCGAGGCAAAGGTACTATAATTTTTGATAAGAAAACAAATACAAAAGGATAAATTTTGAATGGCGAGAAATAATACTTATTCCGATTTTAACACATATATATCCGATAAGTCATTCGCAAATAATGTATAAGGATCGGTATAGAACTCCACGAAATTGGCCTGACTCGGGTGCCCGGCCGGTGAAGCGTAATAATGCGTGGGACTTTGCGAATCGTTTCTCCAGACTAATACATAAGTCAATTTTGTACCGGAATCTTTCAATGTCTTCAACAAACTGTTGGTCCACCAGGTAGTGTCGGGAATGGATTCCAAACCGGTTTCGGTAAATGCGGCTAACTTATGGTGCTGCTTTGCATAATCGGATACAATTTGGAGCTTTTTGGCGCCCGCTTCCAACGAGCCGTCGGCATCTCTTCCGAAATCGTGGTAATTATCGACACCTACCATGTCCACCCATTCATCTCCCGGATAACGTTCCAGATATTCCGTTTCCGTAGAATATTTGCAATCGGGCGAAAAGGTATAAATAAAATTGTGCACCTCCAGACTGTCCCGTAAATAAGAAACGGTAAATTGCCATAAATCAACAAAATCTTTTGGGTTCGTATGATCGGCGCCCCACCAAAACCAGTCGCCGTCCCATTCATGATACGGACGGAAAAGCATGGGAACCGCTTCGCCTTTCGCGCCTTTTACCGAATGGGCAAAATCGCCAACCCTGCCCAAAATTTCTTTGTACGTCTCATGATAAGCGCCTCCGGGAATGATTTCGGAAACGGTCGGAACGGATTCTGCATCCCAATAAAACGAATTTCCGGCGCCCTTAATCGGATTCGGAAAATGCCAGGCAATCGTCACCACGCCGCCCCGGTTGTATTGTTCCGAAATCAGTTTAGCCAAACGGTCTTGCGCTTTTTTTATAGAAGCTTTATCCTGATTGGGATACGTAAAATCCTGAAAATCGTGTCCTACCACCGCCGGATGCGAACCGGTAGCGTCTTTCACATCCGATCGGTCTTCGTCGCCGTACCAGCCGCGGCCATATTCCGTAGCGGCCTGATGCCCGAAAAGGATGTGGCTTCCGGAAAGTTTATCCAAATTATCGTATAAAGCCACCGTTTCAAGAGTCGCATTTTTATCTACCATTTTGTTCCGGACTGC
Source organism: Candidatus Symbiothrix sp. (assembly GCA_031261295.1). GTDB lineage: Bacteria > Bacteroidota > Bacteroidia > Bacteroidales > Azobacteroidaceae > Azobacteroides. The sequence goes on from JAISKT010000277.1 coordinate 5,419, forward strand.
TTCTTCGTAAATTTGCTCTTTGTTTTTGCCACAGGAAAAAAAACAGGAACCAACGAGTAACATTAAAAATAATGGAATGTGTTTGAAGTGTTTCATACGATTGTCATTTTACAAAAAATTATAGTAAGAACAAAGTTATGGAAAAAATTTTGAAAATGAGCTTATTGTCAAGCATTTTTGCCGGACTTAAATTTTAATATCCGATAATTTGTATGTACTTTTACGGCCTCAAAATGAAACGATGAATATTATTATCGATCAGGGAAATTCGGCGGTGAAAATTGCTTTATTTGAACACAATACGTTGGTAAAGAGTTTTCAACCGGAAGTTTTGACTCCGGAAGTTTTGCAAACGGTTATCCGTAAATTTCAACCTCAGGCCGGGATTTTGTGCGCGGTAAAAAAAACGGATCCGGATCTTTGTGATTTCCTCGCCGGGATTTTGCCCGTTTTTTATGAATTGAACAGCCAACTTCCGTTGCCTCTGACGATTGATTACCGCACGCCGGAGACGTTGGGAATGGATCGCGTGGCTGCTGCAGTGGGGGCTTTCGCTCAAAAACCGGAAAAAAATCTTTTAGTCATTGATATGGGTACGGCCATCACGCTTGATTTTGTTACGGCTGAAGGAATTTATAAAGGCGGCAATATTTCCCCCGGTCCCGTATTGAGATTCAAGGCGTTGCATCATTTTACCAACCGCTTGCCTTTGTTAGACGAACAAGGCGATTTGCCGGCGTTGGGCTACAATACGGAAACGGCTATCCGCTCGGGGGTGATCGAAGGAATTGTCCGCGAATTGGATTCTTATATTGAAGAATACAAAAAAAAACACGCTGTTTTTGCTTTTTTAACAGGCGGGCACTCTTTTTATTTTGAAACCAAATTAAAAAACTCCATCTTTGCAGACGGAAATTTAGTTCTCAAAGGATTGAATGAAATCTTAAAATATCAGGAAGAATGAAGATAATGAAAGGAATGAAAAAAATGAAGGAAATGGAAGGAATGAAAAAAATGGAAATGTTTGGAATGAAAATACTATTCTTTTCATTTTTTTCATTCCTTTCATTTCCTTCATTCTCCCAAAGTAATAATACAAATTCGCCCTATACACGCTACGGATACGGGCAGTTGGCCGATCAAAGTTCTATATCCCAACGGGGTATGGGCGGAATCGGTTACGGATTGCGAAATTCGCAACTAATCAATCCGTTGAATCCCGCTTCCTATTCAGCGGTTGATTCCATGACTTTCATGTTCGATTTGGGTTTGAAAGGACAAGTCGGCTGGTTTGAAGACAACCTGAATAAAGCGACCAAATACAACGCCGGCCTGGAATACGTGGCCCTGCAATTCCCGTTGGCCAAAGGTTTGGGGATGGGTATCGGCTTTGAACCGCTTTCCTACGTGGGTTACCAATATCTTGATACGACGAATATGGAGATGTTTAACGAAATAGCTTTCAGTAATTATAGCGGAAAAGGCGGATTTAACAAACTGTATGGCACGCTTTCGTATCGTCTGCTGGATCGCCTTTCGCTGGGTGTGAATGTAGGCTATTTGTTCGGGGATGTCATTCACAGCTGTTCAGCGTCATTTAATTCGACAGGAAGCCTGACAAACGCTTATCGAACATATAAAAATGACACGATACGTTCAAACAATTTGACGTACGAATTCGGGCTTCAATACATCCAACCGGTTAGTAAAAATGCAGAAATTATTATCGGTGCGGTATATACGCCCAAGACACGATTGGGAGCTACTGTAAATACCGCCGTTGTCAGCGTTACTTCTGCCGGGCAAATTACCGGAGAACCTAATTATTGGTCTTCCAACGATTCCGTATTTCAATTGCCGGAAACGTATGCGTTAGGTATCAGTTACCACAAATTCAATAAATGGACGGTCGGCGCCGATTTTCAATACCAGCGCTGGGCGGATGCCAAATATTATGATAAAACGGACGAATTCTCCAACCGGATGAAAATCAACGTGGGAGCCGAATTTGTTCATAAATTGCGTTACCGGGCGGGTGCTTATTATACCGATTCGTATGTAAAAAACATCAATAATGCCAGTCATATTCCGGGTGGATATAAAGAATATGGAGCGTCTTTGGGGCTGGGCATTCCAATGGTGGATAAACGTTCCTTTATTAATATGGCTTTTGAATATTCGCTGATTCGTCCCGATGTAAAGACAATGATTGATGAACAGTATTTTAAATTTTCAGTTAGCTATACATTCAACGAATTGTGGTTCTTCAAACGAAAACTTCAGTAATATTCCTTCTGCTGGCTTGTATAGCCGTAATTTCTTGTAGTGAAGGGAAAGGATTATCCACCGTCAATGTGGATGCCGGGGCTTTACCTTTTACACATGCGGAAAATGTTTCGGATTTAATCTCCGATTCGGGAATTACCCGTTACCGGCTGCAGGCGAAGATATGGGATATTTATTCCAATGATACGGTTCCCTATTGGCATTTCCCGGAAGGAGTTCTTTTAGATAAATATGATACCCTTTTCCGGGTGGATGGGAGCGTAAGAGCCGATACCGCCTATTTTTATGAAAAAAAAGATTTGTGGCGATTGATAGGCAATGTATTTGCTCAAAATACAAAAGAGGAAACGTTTGAAACGGAGGAGCTGTTTTGGAATAATGGAGAATCGCCGGCCTCCACTCATGCTGTTTACACCGATAAACCGGTGAAAATCACGAAAGGAGAGGAAATTATCTATGCGAGGGGAGGGTTGAGATCCAACCGGTCAATGACGCATTACGTGTTTTATTCCTCCGGGGCGGAAGTGACGGTAAACGAGAATGAAGAACAACCGTAGGCCCTGTTTGTTTATAGAAATTTAAATTTTCTTTAAATATTTGCGCTTAATAAGATAAAACTTTGTATCTTCGTGCGCAATTTAATAAAGTATATAAAAAGTAAACATAAAAATCAATGGCAACGTTAGAAAAAATCAGAAGTAAAGCCGTATTATTAGTTGTAGTAATAGGTGTTGCTTTGTTCGCATTTATTATTGAGAGTTTAATTCAATCATTGGGACCTCTATCCAATCAGAAGAAAGAAAATATTGTGGTAGTGAATGGTGAAGCGATACATTATCATGATTATCAAAGTAAGGTGGAAGAACGGAGCAATGCACTCAAAAGAAATTCAAACCGGACATTTACGGACGATGAACAAAATCAGATCCGGCAAATAGTTCTCAATGAAATGATTGACGGCATCCTTTTTTCTGAAGAAACGAAGAAATTAAACTTAGTAGTAAGTAAAGATGAATATAAAGATCTCGTAATCGGTGATCATACCTCTCCCGTGTTGCAACAAATGCCGGATTTTCAAAATCGCCAAACCGGACAATTTGATAAAACCGCCTTGTTGAATTTCCTTCAAATGATAGAAGGAGACAACCAGGAAGGATATTCCAATGAAATGCTGGCGCAACTCATGGAAATGAAAAAGGTGTGGTTGACGATTGAAGAACAAATAATACAGGAACAGTTGAAACGGAAATTCAATGCATTGATTTCTTCTGCTATCCTCACCAATGATTTGGAAGCAAAAGCCGCTTACGAAAATAATAAAACCAGTGTTGATTTTGATTATGTATCCCAGGCTTACACTTCCATTCCCGATGACCAGGTAAGTGTATCGGATGCTGAAATTCAAAAATTGTATAACGATCGCAAGACGCTCTACAAACAGCCGGAAGCCACGTTAATTGATTATATTGCCGTGAATATCTTGCCGAATCAGGCAGACTACCAAGCGGTGGAAACGAAATTGGACGGATTGAAAGAACAGTTCGCCTCTTCGGCGAATGTAAGGGAAATTGTTCAAAACAATTCGGATGTTCCTTATCTGGATGCGTATGTCGCTTATACGGATTTAGATGAAAATCTGAAACATTTTGTGGACGAAAATTCGACAGGAGCAGTGGATGGGCCGGTATTGACCAATGGAACGTATAATCTTTATAAACTTGAAGGCGAAAAAACGGCTCCGGATTCGGTGAAATTCAATATATTGGCGTTGCCGATGAATACAGACGAAAAGTTGTTCAAAAACTTGACCGACAGTTTGATACAGGTAGTAAAAGGCGGCGTTTCTTTTGCGGATATGGCATCAAATGCTACCAACGGTCAAACCAATGGCGATATGGGCTGGGTAACGGAAGCGCAATTGACCGCCCAATCGGACGCTCAACTCACGAATGAAGTATTTGGCGCCGTTGTCAATGAACCGTTTGTTGCAAAATCCACTACGGGATCGTTTTTGGTACAGGTAACCGAAAAAACACGACCGGTAAGGAAATACAAAATCGCCGATGTTCAGGTGCGCGTTATTCCGAGCCAGGATACAAAAACACGCTTGTATAACGATATCAGCCAGTTTGTTTCGACCAACCACTCGTTGAAAGCGTTGAAAGAAAATGCAGCTGCAGCCGGATATACCGTTCAAACAGATGTGGAAGTGACAAAAGATCAAATAAATATCGGCGGTATTCAAAGTACGCGACAAATAGTCCAATGGGCTTTCAATCATAAAAAGGATGAGATTTCCGATATTTATGAATGTCAAAATGCCGAATACTTTGTGGTAGCAGCCGTAGAAGGAAAATTGGTGGAAGGGTATCGTTCATTGGCTTCCGTATCCGATATTTTGAAAAGGGAATTGATCAACGAAAAGAAAGGCGAAAAATTGGTGGCCGATTTGCAAGCCAAGAAATTCTCTACCTTGGAGCAATATGCAGAAGTGATGAATACGACTCCTCAATCGGTGAAATTCGTAACTTTCTCTACACCCAATATTTCCGGAATCGGTGCGGAACCCGTCTTGAATGCGAAAGCGCCGGTAGCGCCGGTAGATCAAATTTCCGGACCGTATGCAGGAAAAGCGCGGGTCTATGTGATTAATGTGACTAATAAGAATGTAAGTGAAGCGCCTTATGATGCTGAATTGCAAAAACGGCAGGCACAAATGCAAAATACCTACCGTATGTATCAATTGACACAATCTCCCGAACTGTTAAGGGAAAATGCAAAAATAGATAATCATTTCGATCGTTTCTTCTAAATAATGGAAACATTATTGGGGAAAACATTGGACGAACTCACCGGCTTGGTGAAAGACTTGGGGATGCCCGGATTTACCGCCAAACAATTGGCCGGTTGGTTATACAAGAAAAAAGTATCTTCCATTGAGGAGATGTCCAATATTTCGTTGGCCCACCGTCAGCAACTGAAAGAAAAGTATGCCGTAGGAAGAAAAGCGTATTCCCAAAAACAAGTCTCCGTTGACGGGACGGTTAAATATTTATTTCCCACTTCCAATGACCGGTTCATCGAATCGGTGTATATCCCCGAAGAAGACAGAGCCACCCTTTGCGTTTCTTCGCAGGTCGGTTGCAAAATGAATTGCTTGTTTTGCATGACCGGTAAACAGGGATTTTCCGGCCAACTGACAGCTGGTGACATGCTCAACCAGATTCTTTCCATTCCCGAAAGCGATACGTTGACCAATGTGGTTTTTATGGGAATGGGCGAACCGATGGACAATCTCGATCAGTTATTGAAAGTCTTAGAAATACTGACTTCCGCTTATGGTTTTGCCTGGAGTCCCAAACGCATTACCGTTTCCACTATCGGCCTTATTCCGGGGTTGAAGCGTTTCTTAGACGAAAGTTCCGCTCATCTGGCTATCAGTCTGCACTCTCCTTATCATACCGAACGCCAATCGTGGATGCCGGCCGAAAAAGCCTATCCGTTGACGGAAGTATTGGATTTGATCCGGCAATACGATTTCACGCACCAGCGGCGGGTTTCGTTTGAATATATTCTATTCGGCGGTTTGAATGATGATTTGAAACATGCGGTAGCGCTCTCCAAGCTATTGAAAGGCATTCCCTGCCGGGTCAATTTGATCAAATACCATCCGGTGCCGGGCATTGAATTGCCGGCTACCCGTCCGGAAGCGATGACCGGATTCCGGGATTACCTGAATACCAAAGGGATTATTTGTACCATCCGGGCCTCGCGGGGCGAAGATATACTGGCTGCCTGCGGGATGCTTTCGACCAAAGCAAAAACGGACATTCAATAGGACAGACAAACTTTTTCTACGCAATTCATACCTACATGATAGGGCAGGAATTTATACGATGGATATTGTAAAATAATCACATTCCCTTTTTTCCCCACATCAATACTCCCGATGGAATCGGCTTTTCCCAAGGCGGCTGCGGCATTGATCGTTAATGCGGTAACGGCTTCTTCGGGCGATAATTTCATGTAAATGCAAGCCAATGCGATGGTCAACGGAATGGACGAGCTGAAACAGCTTCCCGGATTGTAATCCGTAGCCAATGCCACCGCACAACCGGCGTCAATCATTTTTCGTCCTTGGGCATAGTCTTCTTTCAAGGAAAAGGCGGTGCAGGGCAATAACGTTGCTACCGTATTGCTTCGGGCCAAGGCTTCAATTCCTTTAGCGGACGCTTGTAACAAATGGTCAGCTGACAGGGCATTCACTTCCGCTGCTAATTCCGCTCCGCAAGTATTCACGATTTCATCGGCATGAATCTTGAGTTGGAAACCCATTTTTTTGGCTTCCAACAAGAAGAATTTGGATGCTTCCGTACTAAATATCCCTTTTTCACAAAAAATATCACAACATTCCGCCAGGTTTTCTTTCCGGATAATTGGCAGGACTTCCGTAAGCATGAAATCAATATAGGCTTCTTCGGTATATCCTTCGGGAACGGCATGCGCGCCTAAGTAAGTCGAGACAATATCCACGGGGTGTTCGGCCTGTAAGGCTTTCATCACGCGGAGTTGTTTCAATTCCGTTTCCCTGTCCAAGCCGTATCCGCTTTTTCCTTCCACAGTGGTCACGCCCATGGCGAGCATTTTATCCAAACGGGATTGGGCTATGGCTTTCAGTTCTTCAAAAGAAGCGGCACGGGTTGCCTGTACCGTATTGTAGATGCCGCCGCCCCGTTGCATAATCGACATGTAACTGTCGCCGTGCATTCGCCAGGAAAATTCTTCTTCGCGGTAGCCGCCAAAAACAAAATGGGTGTGGGAATCAATGAATCCGGGCAAAACAGCCTTGCCGGTTGCGTCGATGATTTCGTAGTCCTCCGGGTTGTCAACCGGAAATTGATCTGTAGAAATATCAGCATAAGTGACGATTCCATCGGTGATAATCACCATGCCGTTTTCGATAAGGCCCAAATCAGACATGGCTTGGCCGTGCTTGGCCGAGAAGCCTGAGCAAGTCACCAATTGAGTGATGTTTTTGATTATGTAGTTTTTCATAATTCGCTGTAGTTTTTTAAGGAGCTTAAGTATCTTAAGAGGCTTAAGCTCCTTAAGCTCCTTAAGTATCACTCCATCAAGTGGCTCTCTAAGATTTGCTTCATGGAAAAATCTTCCAATCCTAAGTAATAGGATGCCGTATCGACTACTGCTTGCAGGGGAACCAATCCGATCAATTCGCATCCGGCGATAGCTACGCCGTATCTTTGGGCTTCAAAACGGATCATTTCTACCGCCTGGTAAATGGCCGTTTTGGTGTAATCCGTCAAATTCATGGAGACGTGCACCAGGTTCTGTACTTTCAGTTCCACGCCCATGGCTTTGCAGAAACGGAGGCCGCCGCCTATGAAACGCACTTTTTTCGCGATTTTATCGGCAATTTCCATCCGGTTGGTATGGAGGTTGACATTGAAAGCGATCAAGGGCATTCGAGCGCCTACTACTACCGCACCGGCAGTCGGATGCCTTTCTCCGGGGCCGAAGTCCGGTTTCCATTCCGGTAATTTCATTTTTTCGACCAGCCCTTCAAATTCGCCTTTGCGTATGGCCGCCAGGTTTTGACGGTGTTCGGCTGAAGCTGATTTTTCATACAAGAAGACCGGAAGTTGGTATTTTTCCGCAAAGGTTTTTCCTACTTCTTTGGCCAACGCATCCGCTTCTTCCACGGAAACGCCTTTGATCGGAATAAACGGAACTACATCGACAGCGCCCATGCGGGGATGTTGTCCCTCGTGCTTTGTCAAATCAATTTCTTTTACTGCAATTCCGACCGCTTCAATAATCGCGTTTTTGATTGCTTCGGGTTCGCCGATAACGGTAACGACCATCCGGTTGTGGTCTTTGTCATTGCTGTAATCCAGCAGTTTGATGTTTTCTTTGGCACGGAAAGCATTGACAATCCGTTCTACTTTTTCCAAATCGCGCCCCTCACTGAAATTGGGGACGCATTCAATAATTTTATTCATTATTTTAAACTTTATTGTTTTGCTCTTAAGGCTCTCTCTTAAGATTTTTAAGGCTCCTAAGATTCTTAAGATTCTTAAGAGCCTTAAGAGCCTTAAGAGTCTTAAGAGTCTTAAAGACAAAACGGCATTGTGATCAAATAATCCTCACTATACTTTTCATTAAATTCTTTACAGGTTTCCATGGCGTGCTCGTTCCTTGCCCAGGAGCGGCGGGCCACTCCGCCCATTACATCCCATAGCATTGCTGATTTCAAGATTTCATCGACTCTTTCGCTTCCGTCCAGCACCATTCCGAAACCGCCGTTGATGGATTTTCCGATGCCTACGCCGCCGCCATTGTGCAAGGCTACGAGGCTCATTCCCCGGGCGGCATTTCCGGCAAAACATTGTACGGCCATATCCGCCATTACATTGCTGCCGTCTTTGATGTTGGCTGTTTCGCGGAAAGGAGAATCGGTACCGCTCACATCGTGGTGATCCCGGCCCAACATAATGGGGCCTACTTCGCCGTTTCCGACCATTTCATTGAAGCGCAAGGCAATGCTTAGCCGGCCTTCCGCATCGGAATACAGAATCCTCGCTTGCGTGCCTACGACCAAGTTGTTTTTTTCCGCATCGCGAATCCAGTTGTAATTGTCGCGGTCTTGACCTCTCCGGTCAGGATTGATACATTCCATCGCAGCATGATCGGTTTTTATCAGGTCTTCGTGTTTCCCGCTCAGGCAAACCCAACGGAAAGGGCCGTAACCGTAATCAAATAATTCCGGTCCCATAATGTCTTCCACGTAGGAAGGCCAGATAAAACCATCCTTTTCATCGATTTTATTCCGGGAAATTTCTTTTACGCCCGCGTCATAAATGGCTTTCATAAAAGAATTTCCGTAATCGAAGAAATAAGTTCCCCGGGCTACTAATTTTTTAATGGCTTCAAAATGACGATGCAGGGAAATGTCGATCAAATGGCGGAATTTTTCGCGATCTTCCTTTAATAAACGGGTTCGTTCTTCAAAAGGGATTCCAACCGGGCAATAGCCGCCTTCATAAACCGCATGGCAGGAAGTCTGGTCGGAAAGTAAATCAATCGAAATTCCGTGGACATCAGCCTGTTCCAGTAAATCAACAATGTTTCCGTGGAAAGCGATAGAGTAGGGGCGTTGTTCTTTTAAAGCCTTTTCAGCCAGTTCAAAAGCTTTTTCCGGCGTATCGGTAATGGCTTGTACCCAGCCTTGCTTGTGGCGGGTTTCAATCCGCGATTTGTCCACTTCGGCAATGATGGCCACGGCTCCTGCAATTTCGGCGGCTTTGGGTTGGGCGCCGCTCATTCCTCCCAAACCGGAAGAAACAAATAGTTTGCCCCGCAAATCGCCGGCGGCCGGAATACCGAGTTTCAATCTTCCGGCATTCAGCAGCGTATTGAAAGTCCCGTGCACAATTCCCTGCGGGCCGATGTACATCCAGCCGCCGGCGGTCATTTGCCCGTAATTGGCTACACCCATTTGAGCGGCAATCTCCCAATCGGCCTGATTGTCGTACATCCCGACCATCATGGAATTGGTGATAATGACCCGCGGCGCATTGGGATGCGATTTGAACAAACCCAGCGGATGACCGGATTCGACTACCAGGGTTTGCTCATTGGTCATCCGTTGCAGATATTGCTTGATAAGCCGGTATTGCATCCAGTTTTGGCAAACCTGTCCGGTTTCGCCATAGGTGACTAATTCGTAAGGATATAACGCAATGTCGAAACACAGATTGTTGTCGATCATCACTTGGAAAGCTTTTCCTTCGATGCAATTTCCTTCGTATTCGTCGATGGAATGGGGTTTTATATCGCCTGCGGGCCGGTAACGGTAACCGTAAATTCGTCCCCGGGTATGTAATTCGTCCCTGAATTCGGGAAGGATTTGTGCGTGTAATTCGGTGGGAATATACCGAAGTGCATTTTTTAGAGCGATTTGTTCCTGGGCAGAACTCAGTTTGAATCCCCGGTCGGGCGCACGCCGTATTCCTTCAACAAAGGCAGGGTATTCAGGTAGAGATTTGGGAAGGCTAATATTCATAATGTACTAATTTAAGATTGGACAAAAGTAGTAAAAATAATGAAAAGGATAAAGGAAGTTGAAAACATGTTTATAGTTTTAACTTTTCATTTCCCGTAAACCTTTCTTATTTTAGTATTTTTGCAGTCCCTAAAAAAATATGTAAAATAAAATGGCAACCCCTCGTAATACTAAAAAGGCAACTCCCCATACGGAAGAAACCGGACGCATCCAACCGCAGGCGCGTGAACTGGAAGAGGCAATCTTAGGCGCATTGATGCTTGAAAAAGATGCTTATTCCATGATTGGCGAGATCTTAACGCCCCAGAGTTTTTATGATAAAACGCATGAACTGATATTTACGGCTATTCAGAGCTTGGCCATGAAGCAGGAGCCGATTGATATACTTACCGTAGTGGAACAACTGCGTAAAACAGGTGATTTGGAAGCGGCCGGCGGGGTGCCTTATATTGCCCAATTATCCCAAAAAGTAGTTTCCAGCGCTCACTTGGAATATCATGCGCGTATTGTGGCGCAAAAAGCGTTGGCCCGGGAATTGATCACTTTTTCATCCACTGTGGCCGGTAAAGCTTTTGACGAGACAAATGATGTGGACGACCTGATGCAAGAAGCGGAAGGCCAGTTGTTTGAGATTTCCCAGCGGAATGTAAAAAAGGATGTGACGCCCATCAATCCGATTATCCGGGAAGCTATTGATTTGATGACGGAAGCGGCCAAGCGAACCGATGGTTTGAGCGGTATTCAATCCGGTTTTAAGGATTTGGACAAGATTACGTCCGGTTGGCAAAAATCCGATTTGATTGTGATTGCCGCGCGGCCTGCTATGGGGAAAACCGCATTTGTATTGTCTATGACTAAGAATATGGCTGTGAATTTCAATATTCCGGTAGCTGTTTTTTCCTTGGAAATGTCGAATGTGCAGTTGGTGAACCGTTTGATTGTGAATGTAACTGAGATTCCCGGCGAAAAAATCAAGAGTGGACAATTGGCGCAATACGAATGGCAGCAGTTGGACCAACGGGTGAAACAACTCTATGACGCTCCGATTTTTGTGGATGATACGCCCAGTTTGTCGGTTTTTGAACTCCGCACCAAAGCCCGGCGTTTGGTAAAAGAGCACAAAGTAAAATGTATTATTATCGATTACCTGCAATTGATGAACGCCAGCGGCATGAGTTTCGGTAGCCGCGAGCAGGAAGTAAGTATTATTTCCCGTTCATTGAAAGGGTTAGCCAAAGAATTGAGCATCCCGATCATTGCCCTTTCGCAGTTGAACCGGAGTGTGGAAACGCGTTCTATCACCAATGGGCCGGACAATAAAAGTTCCAAAAGGCCGCAATTGTCCGATCTTCGCGAATCGGGCGCCATTGAGCAGGATGCCGATATTGTCTGTTTTATTCACCGTCCGGAATATTACAAAATTTTTGAGGACAACGAGGGACATGATTTGAGAGGTAAAGCGGAAATTATTATTGCCAAACACCGGAATGGTTCGACCGGGGATGTATTATTGAGTTTCAAGAGCGAATATGTTCGTTTTCAAAACCTGGACGAAGACCGGATCGAAGAAATTTATCAATCGCGCATCAATGGCCAGGCCGATTTGATTCCTGCGGAAAAACCTTACGGGAATCATCGTTCGGTTCCGCAACCGGATGCGGAAATGCCTTTTTAGATTTATTTTTTACGAAGTGTAAACAGAAATTCCAGGCCGCCTTCGGATCTGTTTTTGGCTAAAATTTCACCATTATGGAAAGTCACTGCATCTTTTACAATGGGGAGTCCCAAGCCGGAACCGCCTGTGTCACGGGTACGTCCTTCATTAATCCGGTAAAACCGCTCAAAGATGCGCCCAAGATATTGTTCTTTGATGCCTTTGCCATTATCAGCGAAAGAAAAATAGTAGTAATCATTGTCTTCCATGTAGTTGTAAATGAAAATGCTGGCGTTTTTGCCGGCATATTTCAAGGCATTGTTGGTCAAATTCCAGAATATGGAATACAACAAGGTCTGGTTGCCTTTGATTACCACATTGTCAGGGATATGCAGGGATACATTGCTGTTGCTTTTTTCAATGGCTTCTTTCAAATCTTCCTCAATCAAGGTTTGAACCATTTCCCCGATATTGACGTTTTCCGAGGTAAAATATTGCGGTGCATGCGTTGTTTTGGACAAGATAAGCACATCCTGGATGATTTCTGAAAGCCGGATAATCTGTTTATAAGCCCGCCGGAGAAATTCCGCCTTTCTTTCGGGACTCAAATTCTCATGTTCGATCAATGTTTCCAGATAACCGCGTATGCTGGTTACCGGAGTCCGGAGTTCGTGGGCGATGTTATTCGTCATTTCCGCTTTATCTATGCTGTTTTTTTCGATTTCGGAAATATCCCGGATAATTATTTCAAAACTTTTGTCGTCAAATATGATTACATGTACGGAAAAATGATGTCCGTGGGTATGAAGCCTGCTGCTGAGTGTATTTTTGTTTCCCGGATTTTCAAGGAAACGTACCACTTCGGTGAAAACCGGACTTCCGAACAAATTGTTTACATCAAAGGTAGGCTGGTTCAATAAAATGTTCAAATACTGGATGAAATGGGAGTTTGTATAAATATTTTCGAAAGAAGCAGTGAAAAATGAAATGCCTTCTTCGGCAAAATGGAAATGTTCCAGCAGTTTTTCCCTTTCCACTAAAATATCTTTCTCATTCAATTTTACCTGATTGCCTATTTCCATTATCATGGATTGAATATCGCTTAATTCCTCATCTGCAAAAGTAATATTTATAGGAAAAACCCGGTTGTGAAAATGCGATACGTAAAGTTTCATGTTTTTCAGGGATTTCCTCGATTTATGGTAGAAAAAGCTAAGGAGAATAAACAAGGTGATGAAAATAAGAACGATAAGGCCCATAAACCGTAAGTCCGGTTGCATGAAAGCGGCCGTTTCGGGAGTATAAGGAAGGCCTGCGCGGATGAAATAATTCCCTTTCTGTTCGGCATAATACAGATAGTTGCTGTTCCTGGACTCCCGGTTACTCCACTCTTTGCCATACAGGTAAGATGCTTCCGGAAATTTATTATCGAAAAGAATTGTTCCTTCTTCATCTAAGATGGAAAGATGCAGGTCTTCCCGAAAAGAGCCGATGAAATGGGCTAAATCTCCCCAATTTTCCTTTCCCAGGTGATTTTTAACCATATAGTCGCCTACCATTTTTGTATAGATAATTTGTCCGGATTCGACAATTTTTGTTTTCAATTCTTTTTCCCGGCCGTTGATAAAAATAATTATTAAACAGGTGAAAAGAACAAACCCTCCCAGTAAATAAAGAAATATGCGTTTTCCGTATCTAATTTTCATTATTGTGAGTGAGGGTTGTATGGTTGAATGAATATCCATAACCCGAACGGTTGGTTATGTAAACGCCGTAATCATTTAATTTTTTCCGTAAGCGGGCTACATGCACATCGACTGTCCTTTCCAGTACATAGCTTTCATCTTTCCAGACGCCTTGCAGGATTTCGTCCCGTGCGAAAAACCGTTGGGGATTTTGCATTAAAAGGCTTAAAATTTCAAATTCCTTTTTGGTAAGGGTGATATTTTCGTTTTTCAATTCGAGTTGTTTGGTAACCAGATTTAACTTCATGTCGCCCATGATAATTATTTCCTGTTCTTTCTTGATTTCCTTGATTTCGTAACTCCGGCGGGTAATGGCTTTTACACGGGCTATCACTTCTTTTATGGAAAAAGGTTTGAAAATGTAATCGTCCGCTCCTACGGAAAATCCGGTCAACAAGTCGTTTTCGCTGCCTTTAGCCGTCAAAAAGATAATCGGAATATGGATATTATCTTTCCTCAGTTTTTCGGCTACACGGAAACCGGATATTCCACCCATCATTACATCTAATAAAATTAATTTATGCTCCGGAGAAAGTATCTCCAATGCTTCTTCTCCGGATGAAACCGTATCAATGAGAAAACCTTCACTTTCCAGGTTGAATTGAAGTATCTCGCGGATATCTTCCTCATCATCCACTACTAACAACTTAATTGGTTCCATAATAACTATCCTGTGGGACGCTGGTGTTTAATGTCTATCCCTTCGGTTACAAAAATAGTGGATTTTGCGATACTAATTGCATCTTGCCGGATTTTTTCTAAGCTGTAAGTGATCGTATTTAAGTTAATAATGTTTAATAAATCTTGACCGGTCAGCGGAATTTCCAGGAATGCCGTCACTAAATTTTCTGTTATTTCCCGGGAAAGAATTTCTATATTATGCTCTTTTTCAATTGTTTGATAGGCCTGCATCTTGTCGTCCCTGAAAAAAGAAAAGATAGCCGTATTTACTGTTTTTTTTAGTTGAGCAAGTATTTTTTTCAATGTGGATTTAAAGCCAGTATAATCGGAAGATTTTAAGTCTGTTTTTTTCAAATGTTCGGCAATATCCATCAAGAAATCACCGATATGTTCCAATTCAAGAATTATTTCCTGATAGGCTATGGTTTTACGTAATTCCGCCGCCCTGGGTGCAAATAACATGAGCAAACTGGGGATTTTTTCCAAGAGGGTTGTTTCCAGCGCATCTATTTTGTCCTCATTCAGAATGAGCTGTTCGTATGTTGTTTCCTGCCAACCATTTTCCAGTAATTCTTCAATTAAAGCAAATTGATATAGTACTGTGGTAGAGATAAATTCAAAATCTTTATTTAATTGCTCATATTGCAATTTTTTGATCGTATCGTTCATATCCTATTGCTTTTATTCCGTTTGACTTGTTATAAATGCCTCAGTCCGTTTATCCGCCGGGTTCCAAAATAATTTGGATGTAGCTTCATATTCTATCAATTCGCCTTCTTTCAGATACATCGTATAGTCTGAAATCCGGGCGGCTTGTGACAGATTGTTGGAAGCTATCACAATTGTATGTTTTTCTTTTAGCCTGAGAATCAGTTCTTCAATCCGGTTGTTGGACCAGGAATCAAGTGAAAAAGCAGGCTCGTCCATTAACACAATTTCCGGCTTAAGGGCAATTGCCCGCGCAATGCACAAAAGTTGTTGTTGTTGCGTTGAAAGGATATGCGGTTTTTTGTACAAACTGTTTTTTACATCTTCCCACAAAGCCGTTTCCTTGAGATTTTCTTCTACGATTCTATTTTTTTCCTCTTTTGAAAGGGGAATCCGGTTTAACATATATCCCGATAGTACATTCGTATAAATATCCATATTGGGAAAGACGTTGGGATTTGGAAATACCATGCCTATCCTTCTTCTCACTTCAATGGGATTCAGGGATTGGATATTTACGCCTTTTAACCGGATTTCTCCATCGGTTTTAATCGAAGGATATAACTCGTGCAACCGGTTAATCGATCGCAGCAAAGTCGTTTTTCCGGAATCAGGAGGCCCGATAATGGCCGTTACGGCATTGGATCTGATAGAAACAGATACCTTTTTTACAACCGGCCTGCCGGGAGTGTACGAGACGCTTAGCTCTTTCAATTCAAGTATATATTCATTTCCCATAATTCTCTAAATTGCTATTTTGAACGGTTCATATACTTGGCTGTGATATTCAACCCGATGACGATTAAAAATAATATCAAAGCGGAAGACCACATCAGATTGACCGTATTCGGATTATTGAAAAAATTCCAAACTAATAATGAAATGGTAGCCGTTGGTTTACCGGGATCCCAATTCACCCCGGAAGATCCTAAAGCGGTGATAATCAAAGGGGCTGTCATTCCTACGATCTGTGAGACGGACATTAAAATATTGCTTAGCAAATTTTTGTGTGTAGCCGGTAAAACGATTTTTAGCGTCACGCCGGTATAAGATCCTCCCAAGGCGATACCGCTTTCCATCAGGTTTACCGGTAGGGTATTCAACGCCCGCAAGGTGGAACGGGCAACCCTGGGCAACAGGAAAATTGCTAATGCGATGCCTCCGGCGAATGCCGAAAAACCGTGGAAAGGTTTTACTATCCAGAGGTAAACGATGAGTCCAATAACGATAGCCGACGTTCCTTGAAGTATGTAACCGGCATAAGAGATAATCGAAGTCAGTTTGCGGGAACGATTATCATAAATGTAAATACCGGCCAAAATTCCCAATGGGACTGCTAACAAGATTGCTATTGAAAGGATGAGAATGCTTCCGCAAATACCGTTTAATATTCCTCCCGGAATGATTTCACTCCCCATACATGCCAATAGCGCTTCGGTGGAGGTAGGGGACACTTGGGTAAATAAATTCCCATTGAATTGTTTGAATCCGTTTTGGAATAATTTCCATGCAATTACGAAAAACGGAAGGATTGCAGGCAAACAGAATAAACAGACCATACCTCGAAAAATTTGATCCTTAAAGATGCGGTATGTTTGATTCGTTTTCAAAATGCAGTCCTCCTGATTATATGCCTTGCAATGAGATTAACTCCTGCCGTAATTAAGAACAACAGCAATGCAGTTGCAAATATAGCGCTTATTTTTAATTCATTCATCACTTCGAATTGATTGACAATACTGCTTGCCATGGTATTTCCGGTATTTCCCATAAGTATAAGTACAATCATTGTTTCGCCCAACGCTTTTCCAAAAGCCAAAAGATGAGCGGCCATGATTCCTTTTTTGACGATGGGAAAGCTTATTTTCCAGATCACTTCAGAAGTCGTTGCCCCCAGGCTGTATGCTCCTTCTTTTATATTTTTGGGTGCTTTTATAAGATAACAGCTTAACGAAGCGGAATACGGAATAATCATTATGGCCAAAATCAACGATGTGGTAAGGATTCCGAATCCTTGCGTACCTGTATTGAATGTGATAAGTAAGGGATGTAAGAGATAATAACCGGCTATTCCCAAAATGATGGAAGGAGTTACGGCGCATAGATTCACAATATTGTTTACCCAAGCGGCTATTTTTGTATCTCTGTAATATCCGCAGATAAACAAGGCAAGTGCAAATGAAAACGGGAATGCGATAAGGAGCGCCAAAGTGGCTGTTGCTAATGTCCCGGTAATAAAAGGTAAAGCGTTGTCCGGCGAACTGATAAATCCGAAAAAACCCAAATGGTTGAAAGCCGGCAAGGATTGTGTAATCAAAGAATAAAGCATTCCGGCGACTATTAATAAAATAGCGAATGCCGAGAAAAACAATCCTATTTTAAATAGCTTATCTTTCATAGAGCTATTGAATCAATTCGGTTCATATCTCCAGTGGCAGGGTCAGTAAGATTCAATTCGGAGATTTCCGAAAGAGTAACACTTCTTTCCGTCAATTGAAAATCTTTAGTACATCCTCTTGCGATTAATACTAAAAATAAAAATACAATAAGAGCCTTGTTCATTTAGAAAAAGGGGGCTTCATTAGTTGATAATTGTTTCCAACTACAAAGTTAAAATAGATTAATGGCAATTATGCCGAATTTTTGTTAAGTTTTTGTTAAAAACTACGAAAAACAAATTTTAGTGAGAAAATAAATGTTAATTGTGTACTGATAAAAACTTTTCATTAACATATTCCTCAATGAAAGAAATAATTTCTTCCGTGCTGAAAACGGATGAATTGATGCATAAATCATAGGAAGTAGCCATTCCCCACACTTTATTGCTATAATAATTGTAGTAAGCCGCTCTTTTTTTATCGGTTTGTTCAATCAAAATTTTAGCTTCTTTTTCGGTCCGGTTTTCGTTTTGGCAGATTCGGTGAATCCGGTCTTCCATCGTAGCGCTGATAAAAACGCTGATCAACCGTTGGTGATTCCGTAAAATATAGTCTGCACAACGTCCGACGAAAATGCAGGATTCTTTCTCCGCCAATTCTTTGATGACATCACTTTGTATTTTGAATAGGGTTTCATTGCATAAATAATTGATATTATCGCCCATGTATCCGGACCGGAAACTGAAAAGACTGCTTAAGAACGTATGGCTGCTTTTTTCATCCGCTTTTTCAAAAAACTCTTTGCCCAATCCGCTTTCCATGGAAGCTAATTGTATTAACTCTTTGTCGTAAGCCGAAATACCCAGTCTTTTGGATAACAGTTCTCCAATCATTTTTCCTCCGCTTCCCAATTGCCGGCCAATCGTAATTACATAATTCGCCGGTTGAATATTTTCAATATTGTTCATAATGATTCCTGTGTTTTTAATTTAGGAGATTTCGTATTTTTAAATTCCAGATACAATAAAAGTCCCGCCAATAATACGGAAAGAAAATCAGAGACGGTCATGCTGGCCCAAACGCCCGTTATTCCCCAATGATTGGGAAAAATAAGCAAAAGCGGAATCAGGATAAGCACTTGGCGCGTCATTGCCAGGATAATGGATTTCATCGGTTTGCCGATACTTTGGAAAAAAGCGGAACTCACCATTTGAAAACCAATCAGCGGATAAACCGCAAATACCCAGCGGAGTCCCGGGACGGCAAGGCTTACCAATTGTTCTTCTGTGGTAAATATGGAGGCTACCGCATGGGGAAATAATTCCACAAAGGTAAATCCGGCAATCATAATGATAGTGGCGTAAAAAATGGATTTTTTCAAGACAGCAGTTACTCTGTCGTATAGTTTGGCTCCGTAGTTGTATCCTGCAATCGGTTGCATTCCCTGGTTGAGTCCTATCACAATCATGATAAACAGGAAAGCGACCCGGTTGACAATTCCGTAAGCTCCCACAGCTAAATCTCCGCCGTGCCGGATCAATTGCCGGTTGATGAGGATTACGATTAAACAACTCGCGGCATTCATCAGGAAAGGCGACATCCCGATCGATAATGAATCAATGACAATTTTCTTTTTTAATTTATAAATACCTTTTTTCCAATGGATAAAAAAGTTTTTATCATTGAACAAATACATTTGCCAGCAAAGGACGATTGCCTGGGAAATAACCGTAGCAAAAGCCGACCCCTGAATCCCCCATTTGAAACCGAAAATGAATAAAGGATTTAATATCACATTGATAAGTACGGTATAAATCGTAGCCATCATCGCTTTTTGCGGACTTCCTGCCGAACGGAGCAGGGCGTTCAACCCGAACAACATGTGTGTGATTACATTACCGGATAAGATAATAACCATGAAATCGCGGGAATAAACAAGTGTTTCTTCGCTTGCCCCGAAAAAATGCAGGATCGGATCCAAAAAAGGAAGCATGATAAGGGTAAATCCGATTCCCATAATAAGATTCAGGACAAAAACGTTTCCCAAAATGTCATTGGCTGTTTCGTAGTCCTTTTGTCCCATCCGGATAGATAAAAGTGTAGATGCTCCTACACCAACCAGCGAACCGAAAGCGGCGGCCAGATTCATGAGCGGAAAAGTAATTGCTAATCCGGATAACGCCAAAGGCCCCACACCGTGGCCGATAAATATGCTGTCGGTAATATTGTATAAGGAAGATGCCGTCATGGCAATAATAGCGGGAATGGCGTATTGCATCAAGAGTTTCCCTATTTTTTCAGTCCCTAAACTCAGGGGCGCATTTTCATTTTCCATTGGTTCATTGTGTTTAAATGTGGGTGCAAAGGTAACAAATTAATTGGAAAAAATAACCGGTTAAATGGTTGTAAGGATATAACTTTCATTCACAAAGTAATTTACTGTAAAAGTTTGTTGTTTTTCCGTGCGCGTTTCGTAAGCTGTAAAAGCGGTCCGGCGGTTCAGTTCCGGTTCAAAAGGATTCAGGTGAAGCTGGGTTTTGAAATCAATATCGTTTTCGTCCAACAGTTTGAACAGCGATTCTTTGGCCGACCAATGCAACAGTAAATGAATCAACCGGTTTTCTTTGGAAAGATGACTCTCTTCCGCTTCATTGACGAAACGGGTCCGTATTTTTTCCACCCGGGGCGAAAGGTATTCAATATCAACGGCTACCGGTTTTTCCTTGTCCAACGCTACCGCAACAAATCCCTTGGTATGGCTGATACTGATATGATAAGAATGATCCGCCAGATACGGTTTGCCGGCATCCGTATAAAGGATTTGTTTTTCTTCACCCAATAGACTTTTCAGCAAAAGCCTTACGGAGAGCCACTCGCATTTCCGGTGTTCACGCATCTTTTGAAGCGCAGGAAGATACCATTCTTTCTGTTCCAATTGAGAAAGAAGGGCATCGGATGTTCCCTGAATGGGAGCCACCCCCAAACGGTTGTGATGATTTTTTTCCGGTTCCATTCCGGATACAAAAGTACATCTTTTTTTGTAATCAAAAAAAAATATATCTTTGCATCGTAAAAAATAAAGACACAGAGAACATATCATGGAAACAAGAATAATAGCTGAAAAAAAAAGAATTGATTCTATTGATTTATTAAAAGGATTAGCGATTTATTCGGTAATCATTTACCATTTCAACCAAATCCCTACTGATTTTTTGAAAGAAGATAACGGGTGGTTTTATTTTAATTATTACATAATATCATTTTTCAGTACTTGTGTGCCTATTTTCTTTTTTGTAAACGGGGCCTTATTACTAAACAAAGAAAAAATAGATATGCCAAAACATATTCATAAAATTGTCAAAATCATCATACTGACCGTACTATGGGGTGGTATCACCTTAATTTCATTATCATTTATTCGTAAAGAGCTATTATCGCCTTTGACAATTTTAAAAGAAATGTGGGTTTTGAAACAAGATTGGAACATGCATTTGTGGTTTTTATGTGCATTGGTGGTCATTTATATTTTCTATCCGGTTTTATATACCGCCTATAAGACTAATAAGAAGGTATTTTATTTCTTCTTTGTATGCGTTTTGTTATTTACATTTGGAAATATTTTTATAGGCAATCTGGGAACAACACTGAGTTATATTACCAACAAATTTGCGGACAGTAATTTTCAACATAATTATTGGGTAGATTATAATCCATTCAGAGGTATTAAAGGATATTCGATAGGCTATTTTATGTTAGGCGGTATTTTATATAATTACCGGGACGTTTTAAATACCCCGAAATTTAGAATCCTATCAATTATAACTATCCTTATATCTATGTTTCTTTTATTTATATATGGCGTAATTGCTTCTTTAAGAACAGGAGAAATATGGGATATTGTTTGGTGTGGTTACGATACAATTTTTACATTAATGAATGTGGTAGCTATTTTTATTATTACAATGAACTACACCTCCAAGGGGCAAATGGGAAAATTGATAAATCTTATCGGTAAAAATTCTTTAGGTATTTATTTTATACACATAATTATAGGTGAAATCCTTAAGCCTTTATATAGTCAAACAGGGGTGTCATCCCTGTTACTTGCAAATATTATCTTTGCATTGGTAATTTTGTTATGTTCATTACTTTTGGTAACAGGATTAAAAAAAATACCAATCGTAAAATATTTATTTTCAATATAGCTTAAGAAAGCTACTTTGCACATATATTTCCATAAACAATTGTATTATCGACCATTTTGTATCCCAATGAACCGATCGCCAATAAATCGCTCAGGATATTCTTTGCCGTATTGTAATTAACCCGCGCTATTTTCCGGAACTGATTCACAGTGATATACGGATGTGTATCCAAGTAGTTCAAGAGTTTTTCAACCGGTTTGCTAATCCGGATATGCGTTCCCTGTAAGGCAGCCATTTTATTCCAGGCCAGTTCCAGTATTTCCGGCGCGAGGATGTTTTCGTCGGCAATGCGGATATATGCTTTCGGGTCGTTGTTTTTGTCCGGCGCTTTGTGCGGTTTGAGGGAACTGCTTTTCACTTTTACTTCCAAAACGATTTTGCCTTCCAAGTTCCATTCTTTGGCTTCAAACGGGACTTTCGGTTCGCAATACATTTCCGAAGCGGCTTCTATCATGTAATATTCTTCCTCGCTCCGGATTCCGGCTATATGACCATTGTCTTTCACGCCAATCAAAAGCGTCCCGCCGTCCGTATTGGCAAATGCCGTCAGGGTGCGTGCAATCTTTTTGCTGTCGCTGACTTCAAACTTGAAATCCAATTGCTGGTGCTCTCCTTCGGCGATTAATTCCAATATATGATGATTTTTTGCCATTTCGGTTACAAAAGTAAATCTTTTTTGTATTTTTGTCGAAAAATTCAGCAGATTTATGTCGGAACTATCTCCTTTAATAAAAGACTTAGCAATGATTCTTGTCGTTGCAGGAGTTTTTTCGCTGGTATTCAAGTGGTTAAAGCAACCGGTGGTCTTGGCTTATATTGTAGCCGGAATTGTTATTTCCTTTTTTATAGGAAAAGAAACCGAAGAGTATGAAAACATCAAAATCTGGGCGGACATCGGGGTTATTTTCCTTTTGTTTGGCTTGGGCTTGGAATTTAGTTTCAAAAAATTAATGAGGGTAGGGGTTACCGCTCTTGTTTCAGCTCTATTTATAGTCGTTTCGATGATTGGAGTCGGCTACCTGACCGGCATTTGTTTTGGTTGGTCGCACATGACCAGTCTTTTCCTGGGGGCCATGCTGTGTATGTCGTCCACGATGATTATTATCAAAGTGTTTGCCGACTTGGATTTAACCAATAAAAGTTTTACCGGAATAGTGCTCGGAATCCTGATTATTGAAGATTTGGTCGCCGTCCTTTTAATGGTTTTACTATCGACGGTGGCTGTCAGCAAGAACTTTGAAGGCGCGGAAATGTTATTCAGTCTGTTCAAGTTAGTGGCTTTCCTGTTTTTCTGGTTTCTTTTGGGTACTTACCTCATTCCTACTTTTTTACGAAAAATGAGGCCGTACCTTAATAATGAAACTTTGTTGATTATCGTCCTTGCCTTTTGTTTGGGAATGGTTTTCTTGGCTACGCAAGCCGGTTTTTCATCTGCTTTGGGCGCATTTATCATGGGTTCTATCCTGGCCGAAACATTGGATTCGGAACGGATTGATAGAATGATTATACCGGTCAAGAATTTTTTCGGCGCTATCTTCTTTGTTTCGGTGGGGATGATGATTCAGGTGACTTCTTTGGGCGAATACATTGTGCCTATTATCATTATAAGTCTGGTGGTTATTATCGGGCAGATGCTTTTTGCCACAAC
>JAISKT010000297.1 GCA_031261295.1 Candidatus Symbiothrix sp.
GCCATCATTACATCTAAATTTACTATTATGGACATGATTTGATTTTTATACAGTTAGATCTACTTCCTCTTTCATTTTCAAGGATATTTGAAGTATTTCCCCAAAGAGTAAAATAACAAGACCAAATAACAAGTGGATATAAACTCCGTTAATAGAGAAAACTATCTTATAATTCTCCAATTCTACTAATTCTTTTACTACAGTCATTTGAATGAAATCTATTAATACGCCTATTAAAAAAAAGATTATAAGACTATACCCGATTTTACGTATTCTTTGTATATTAATGGTTTCAAAGATATTATTTTTTACCATGGACTTAATTAATTTATAAGTAATAATCGGAATATAACAAGTTATAAATAAAATTGCAATGCTAAAAATCAATAGAGAAATAAACCAAAAATTTCCCGGAGAATCAATTTTTACCTTTAAGTAATTTGTACTACAATTAATTATTGTTCCTGTTTTTTGATTTTTTAATTGAATGGGAAATATTTCTTTACCTTTGGGTTGTATATGAAAAAAATATTGCGTTCCATTATGACTGTCATTTTGAGAAACGGTTGATTCTTCTTCACTATTCTCTATTGAAATGGAAACGGAAGAAGAAATGATATGGAAACATACAAATAAGTAAGTGATTCCCAATAGTACGCAAATAATTTTTAATCGTGTATTCATTTTACTCTTTCTTATTACAAAAGTTATTCAATAATTATTTATCGTTTTTCGATAGGCAAAGATAAATACAATTTTTTGAATAACGCAAATTTTTTATCGAAAAACAATAAAAAAATATTGAAATTCATGGGTGTTGAAGAAAAATGTCGTTGAAAAGTAGCTTGTATAAAGAAATTTTGTATTTTTGCATTGTTATTGTTAAAAGAAATTAAAGTTTGATATTGGTAATTATGGGATACCTTCCGAATGTACAAACTATTTCCTACATCGTCTATTTGATTTTGATAGTCGGAACCGTTCTCATTATTCTTACCGAGAACCGGAATCCGATTAAGACGATTGCCTGGCTGACGGTATTGATTTTTGTTCCTTTTGCCGGCTTGGCGCTTTATTATATTTTCGGACAGGATACCCGCAAGCAAAAACATGTGACACGGAAATACTATGATAAAATTAAAAATCTGAGTTTCAATGAATTGGTAAATGATAACGATGTGGAAATCATTCCCGAGTGCGCCAATCTCATTCATTTGTTAAAAACGAATAACAGCTCTCCCGTCCTTCAGGGAAGTAAAGTGGAGATTATTACTTCCGGAAAAGAAATGTTTGAGAAAATGCTGGAAGATATGGAGAAAGCGAAGGATCATATTCACTTTGAGTTCTTTATCTTCAATAATGATGCGACCGGGAAAATGGTCAAAGCCATGTTGATGAAAAAAGCCAAAGAAGGTGTGACCGTGCGGGTTATATATGATAATGTCGCCAATTGGAAAGTTCCGCGTAAATTTTATTACGAAATGTGCGCCGCAGGCGTTCAAATCGCTTCTTTGATGGAAACCCGTTTCCCGCTGATACAAAGCAGTAAAATTAATTACCGCAATCACCGGAAAGTAGTTGTGATAGACGGAAATACCGGCTATGTCGGCGGCATGAATGTGGCGAATGACTACACCATCAACCCGAATTGGTTGGACAGGCATCTGCGTATTGAGGGAATGGGCGCCCACGGTTTGCAGGCCAATTTTATGATTGACTGGTATTCTTCGGGCAGGCATTGGGTGGATACGAGAAAGTATTTTCCTCCTACACAAATATATACACAAAACCTGATGCAAATTGTGACAAGCGGACCGTTCAGCGAATACTCCAATTTGTTGCAGGCCTACATCAATATTATTTTGTCTGCCAAGAAATACATTTACTTGCAGACGCCTTATTTCCTTCCGACAGAGTCCCTTTTTGAGGCTTTGCAAATAGCGAGTTTGAGCGGGGTGGATGTCCGCCTGATGGTTTCCAAGAAGTCGGATTCTTCCTATATCGATCCGGCGGCTCATTCGTATTATGCGGATTTATTGAAAGCCGGCATGCGGATTTATGAAATCCAGGATAAATTTATCCATGCAAAAGCAATGGTGGCAGACGATTACATCTCAGTAGTCGGCTCTTGTAATCTGGATTTCAGGAGTCTTGAAACGAACTTTGAAATCAATTGTTACATGTATGACCGGGAGGTAGCCCTGCAAAGTAAAGAAATCTTCTTTAGCGATTTAAAGCATTGTAAGGAAATACATTACAATAAATGGATTAAACGCAGCCGATGGAAAAAATTGATTGAATCCATCATGCGGTTATTTGCTCCATTGATGTAATTTTAAGACAATCCTTCAATAATCCCGTTTACAATATCCATATTCACTGCATTCGGAATTTTGGGTAATCCGGGCATCCGCATGATTTCGCCGGCAATGGCGACGATAAATTCCGCTCCGTTATTAATCACTATATCGTTGATTTTCAGTTTGAATCCTTTTTCTACGCCATATCCTTTGGGATTGGCGGAGAATGAAAATTGCGTTTTAGCAATGCAAACCGGGAAATGTTCGATATTCATTTCCCGGACGATTTTCAGTATCTTTTCGGCCCGCTCGCTGAATTGAACGGCTTCCGCTCCGTAAACATTTTTGGCAATTTTTTCTATTTTCAGTTTAATCGAATCTTCCTCCTCATACGTGAACCGGAGAGGTGCAGAAGGCGTTTTTTCGATCGTATCCACGACCAATTGCGCTAAATCTTTGGCTCCCTCGCCTCCGGCGGAAAAGGCGGTATTTACCGCAAATCCAACCTCTTTTTCATCGCAATGTTGTTTCAGCAAAGCCATTTCCTCTTCCGTATCGGAAATATGTTTATTGAAAGCGACCACCACACTTTGGCCTGTGTTTTTCAAATTTTCCAGGTGCTTGTCCAAATTCTCAAAACCTTTGATCAAACCTTCCCGATGTGTTTTTTTTATATCTTCCAACGGAACATTCCCGTGCATTTTCAAGCCTTGCGCCGTTACGACAATCACCGTCAGTTTCGGTTGCAAACCGGCTTTCCGGCATTTGATATTGAAGAATTTTTCCGCACCCAGATCGGCTCCGAAACCGGCTTCGGTCACCACATAATCCCCGTAAGTCAAGGCCATTTTTGTAGCAATAACGGAATTGCAGCCGTGGGCAATATTGGCAAACGGCCCGCCGTGGATGAAAGCCGCCGTATGTTCGGTCGTCTGCACCAGATTGGGATTGATGGCATCCCGCATCAGGACGGCAATAGCGCCTTCAATATGTAAGTCTTTTACTTTGAACGGTTTATTTTCGTAATCAATGCCTAAGAGAATTTCACCTATCCGCCGTTTCAAATCATCCATGTCTTTTGCTAAGCAAAGAATCGCCATGATTTCAGAGGCCGGCGTAATATCGAAACCGGTTTCCGTGGGGATGCCGTTGGTTTGTCCGCCCAAACCGGTGACTACTTTGCGCAAACTCCGGTCGTTGACGTCCAATACCCGTTTCCAAAGGATTTCTTTCAAACCGCTTCCGCAAACGCCCTGATTTTGATAGAGATAGTTATCTAATAAAGCGGTAATCATGTTGTGGGCGGAAGTGACGGCATGAAAATCACCCGTAAAATGCAGGTTGATGTTTTCCATGGGCAAAACCTGTGCGTAACCGCCGCCGGCTGCGCCGCCTTTCATTCCAAAACAAGGGCCTAAAGAAGGTTCCCGCAAGGCGACAATGGCCCGTTTCCCGATTTTTTCCAAGCCCAAAGCCAGGCCAATCGAAACAGTTGTTTTGCCAATGCCTGCTTTGGTGGGCGTAATGGCTGTAACCAGAATCAGGTTGTTTTTCTTTACTTTCTCCTCGTCAATCAGTTCGACCGGAATTTTTGCAATATATTTCCCGTAATTAAGCACTTCATCCACAGGAATATTCAGCTGGGAAGCTATTTTTTTGATTTTTTTCAATTCGATACTGCGGGCTATTTCTATATCAGTTTTCATTTGTATATTGAGTTTTCATTAATTCTTCCAATTTCAATAATTCATCCCGGTATTGGGCCGCTTCCAAAAATTCCAGTTTCTTGGCCGCTTCCATCATCATTTTCCGGGTTTTGTCAATCGTCTTTTGCAACTGCTTCTTCGTCATCATTTTCACTATCGGTTCGGCAGCCACATCCAATGAGTTTTCCGGTTCAATGTAGGGTTTACCTTCCGATTGTGAATGATTTTGTATCAGAGTTGATTGAGTCGTTTTCCTGATTTGTTGCGGAGTAATATTATTTTGTTCATTATAAATCAATTGCTTTTCCCGCCGCCGGTTGGTTTCGTCCATCGTTTTACGCATACTATCCGTAATTTTGTCCGCATAGAAAATCACTTTCCCATTGATGTTGCGGGCGGCCCGGCCGGCTGTCTGCGTCAATGAACGGTGCGAACGCAAAAAACCTTCTTTATCCGCATCCAAAATGGCGACCAACGAAACTTCGGGCAAATCCAATCCTTCCCTCAACAGGTTGACGCCAATCAGTACATCGAATACTCCCTGACGAAGTTTTTCCATGATTTCGATGCGTTCGAGTGTGTCCACATCCGAATGAATATAAGCCGTTTGAATACCCAATTTTATAAAATAAGCATTCAATTCTTCAGCCATCCGTTTGGTCAGAGTCGTCACCAAGGTGCGTTCGCCTTTTTCGGTACGCTGTTGGATTTCCTCCATTAAATCGTCAATTTGATTGAGGCTCGGCCGCACTTCAATTACCGGATCCAACAGGCCTGTCGGACGAACAACCTGTTCGGTTACAACACCTTCACATATTTGCAGTTCGAAATCGGCAGGCGTAGCGCTGATAAATATTTTTTGCGGTGTAACCGATTCAAATTCATCGAAAGTCAACGGGCGGTTATCAATCGCCGCCGGCAAACGGAAGCCGTATTCCACCAGGTTGATTTTCCGGGAATGGTCGCCGCCATACATCGCCCGGATTTGAGGAACGGTCACGTGGCTTTCGTCAATCACCGTCAGGAAATCTTTCGGGAAATAATCGATCAGGCAGAAAGGCCGGCTGCCCGGAGGACGCCCGTCGAAATACCGGGAATAATTCTCTATTCCCGAACAATACCCCAGTTCGCGGATCATCTCCAAATCGTATGTTACACGCTCTTGCAGGCGTTTTGCCTCGTGAAATTGAGCGCCATTCGTAAAAAAACGCACCTGTTCGCCCAAATCCAACTCAATCTGTTGCACCGCCCTGTCAATCCGTTCTTTGGTCGTGACAAACAAATTGGCCGGATAAATCGAATAATAATCGTAAATCTCCAACGGATGGCCGCTGAGGGGATCGAAAGTATAAATTTCTTCAATCTCATCGCCCCAGAACACTACCCGCAAAGCCGTATCGCTGTAAGCCAGAAAAATATCCACCGTATCACCTTTCACCCGGAAATGTCCCCGCGTAAATTCAATCTGGTTGCGGGAATACAGGCTGGAAACCAATTTACGTAGAAAGACATTTCGAGAAAAAGTCATTCCTTTCTGAATAGCAATCACATTCTCCTGGAAATCTTCCGGGTTGCCGATACCGTATAAACAGGAAACGGACGAAACGATAATCACGTCTTTCCTGCCGGAAAGTAAAGCGGAAGTGGCGGATAATCTTAACTTTTCTATCTCTTCATTGATGGATAAATCTTTTTCTATATAAGTGTTGGAAGACGGAAGATAAGCCTCCGGCTGGTAATAATCGTAATACGAAACAAAATATTCGACAGCATTTTGCGGAAAAAAAGCTTTAAATTCGCTATACAGTTGGGCGGCAAGCGTTTTGTTGTGGCTCAAAACCAAAGTCGGTTTGTTTAATTCATGGATGACATTGGCAATGGTAAACGTTTTTCCCGAACCGGTTACGCCTAATAAAGTCTGGTAAGGCAAGTTTTGTTTTACGCCTTCTACCAATTCTTTGATGGCTTGCGGTTGGTCGCCCGTGGGTTTATAATCGGATATTAGTTCAAAATTCATTTCTGTTTTATAATTGGAAATACAAAATTACGCAAAATTTACGACATGCTTGAAGTGACGGAAGACAATTAGCAAATTAATGATCAGGGCAAACGCACGAAAATTAAGGGCTCAAAAGTTGTTTTAAATAATTCATATCATAAGCGGCTTTGAGCCTTCTCTTTTTAAGAGAGAGTTTATCGTGTTGGTCATGAATGATTTG
>JAISKT010000300.1 GCA_031261295.1 Candidatus Symbiothrix sp.
CCGTTTCTTATCTACAAACCCGGTCAGGCGCCGGATAAGGTGACGCAATACGACGAATTTTCCGTTGTAAACGGGAAGTACGGCGTGCTACAAAAGGACGCCTTTATGAAAGCCTTGATCGCCAATCTTTGAATAATTGAATAAAATGAAATATTACAGTACAAACAAACAAGCGCCCTCTGCCGGTTTGGAAGAGGTTGTCATCAAGAGCCTTGCCGGAGACAAA
Organism: Candidatus Symbiothrix sp.; assembly: GCA_031261295.1. Classification (GTDB taxonomy): domain Bacteria; phylum Bacteroidota; class Bacteroidia; order Bacteroidales; family Azobacteroidaceae; genus Azobacteroides. Next base: position 227 of record JAISKT010000300.1, read on the forward strand.
GGCTTGTATATGCCCGAACGGATTCCGGTATTGGAAAAAAGTGTCATCCGTTCACTCAAAGACAAATCATTCCAAGAGATTGCCGGTATAGTGGCGCAGGCTTTTTTCGGCGGCGACATCGAGCCGGATGCTTTAACGGCCATTGTAAATGATACATTGACTTTTGAAACGCCTGTCGTGCATGTAAACGATAACCTGTACAGCCTCGAATTGTTCCACGGCCCTACGCTCGCTTTCAAGGATGTGGGTGCTCGTTTTATGGCGCGGCTGCTTGGCTGTTTTATTAAAAAGAGAGGCGTTGATAAGGTGGTCAATGTGCTGGTAGCTACCTCCGGAGACACGGGAAGCGCCGTCGCCAACGGCTTTCTCGGCATACCAGACATCCGTGTCTTTGTGCTCTATCCCAAAGGAAAAGTCAGCCCGATTCAGGAATGTCAGTTCACCACGCTGGGACAAAATATCACCGCCCTCGAAATAGACGGTACGTTCGATGACTGTCAGGCGTTGGTGAAAGCCGCCTTTGTCGATAAGGAGCTGAATCAAAGGATGCAACTCACCTCTGCCAATTCTATTAACGTCGCGCGTTTTCTTCCCCAGTCCTTCTATTATTTCAATGCGTACGCACAATTAGACCGGATTGGGAAAGCGGACGAATGTGTAGTCTGCGTCCCAAGCGGGAACTTCGGCAATCTCACCGCCGGGCTTTTTGCTCACCGGATGGGACTGCCTGTCAAGCATTTCATCGCCGCCAATAATCGTAACGATGTGTTCTGCGACTACTTGAACACCGGCATTTACACCCCGCGTCCCTCAATAGCCACCATAGCCAACGCGATGGACGTGGGCAATCCGAGTAACTTTGCCCGCATTCTGGATATGTTCCGGGACGACTACCAGGCAATCAGCCAATTGATTTCCGGTTATCGTTACACCGACGAAGAGATTGCTTCCACCATCCGCGAAGTGTATTACGCGCATCACTATTTGCTCGACCCCCACGGCGCATGCGGTTACCAAGCCCTGGCCAAAAGCCACTTGAAGCCCAACGAGACCGGTCTGTTTTTAGAAACCGCCCATCCCGCCAAATTCAAAGAAACCGTCGAAAAAATCATAAACAAAGACATTGAAATACCCGCCAAATTGCAGGCTTTCATGAAAGGCGAAAAACATAGCATCGCTTTGGGAAAAGATTTCGAGGGATTCAAAGAGTTCATGATTCAAGGATTCGATAATTCAAAGATTCAATGATCGCAGGCCGTCACTTTTGTGTATTTAAGACGGCGGTCTTGCTATTGTAAGATTATCGTCTTGCAAACACAAGACGGCGATGTCGCTCTTTTTATTTGGATGTGGAGATTCAAGGACAGATGATTGTTGGGGAGAGTGTTTCGTTTGGGAAGTTGCTGGAAGTAATAAAAGCAATCGTTGAAAAAATCAACAAGGCTTGAGTTGCTTGCATCATTTTATATTCCATTTTTTTTGATTGGACAATATTTTATCCGATATTCCAAGTTTATAGCTTGTCATGGGATTAAGCATCTTGAAAAGAGAGGTTGTATCCTCTTGGGGATTAAGCGTTTCAAGCATGGCGCCTAATAAGGCTCTTATTTGCGGTGTATATTTTAACGCTAAATTTTTAATTTTATTTTGTTGATTTTCATCTAATTGAGATATTAAATAAAGCAAGCGTTTACAAGCGGTATCCGGCATGGTGTCAGGGATAATCTTAAAAAAACGAAGGCAATCAAGTAATTTCAACAAGGGTATATTCTCCTTTGTAATGTTGTTTCGCTGCTTGATAAAGCTGATTCGGTATGCACCTCTTACAATTGCCTTCTTTTCATCATAAGTCCCCACTTGCAAAGCGGAAGGTACTTGCGTAGTTAAACCTAAATCATTGAAAGCGGTATAACCTGTGATATAGCCGATTAACTTACCGTCTTTTTCAATCAGGTCTTTTACAGTTTGATAAGTGTCAGGTGCAAGTTCTCCAAACTTGCTTATTTGCGGTTTGTAAAAACGTCCTTTGGAAAGCCGACGTAGAAAACCTTCTGCCATAAACGTGTTGAGGATTTTGTTTACTTGCTTGGGATTTTCTGCTGCTGCCGGAAAATCGGAAGTGGTAAAGATGAATCCCAAGGGAAACTTGTTAATTGTATTCTTAATTATATCTGTCATTTGTAAATCATTTAATCGTTTGAATACGCAGACTATATAAGTGAGTATTTACGGGTGAAAACTCATAAATAATCTATGTTTTCATTTATTTTTGTCATTCAACCATTTGTAATATAAACTATTAGGCAAATTTTGTTTCAAAAAATCCTTCAGTGTTATCGTTGTTACATTCAAACCTTTGGCTTTTATTTGCAATCCATTGTCGGAAGTCAGCAAAATGGGATTTTCTTGTGTATATTTTAACGCAACCGACAAGATAAAATTATCAGGCGACTTTTTATTGAAATCGTTTGGCAACAGAGATAAATCGGCTGTGTCCATTTTAATATCTCGTTTTTCCAAATTCTCATTTATGAGTTTCAAAGCTTTTTGTACATTCCTTTTTTGTTCTTCGGATAGAGAAATTTTCAGATAGTCCAATTCGTCAATCACTTTTGCAGAAAGAACAATATGATATGCTTTGTCTATTTTTGCAATAATATCAGGATAATCGACAAATACATTAGTATCAATGATATAGATATTTTGTTTGTCTTTTTTGACTTCCTTCTTTGGTTTCTCGAACTGTGAAATATCTATTTGCCCAACAACTTTAACCCCCATTTTATTTTGTGTATCTATTTTGGGCTGTGTCTCGTCTGCTTTTTCGATTTGGGCACTAATACCCTTTTGCACAATACATTTAAAATATTCAGAAAGTTCTCGTGAAATATTTTCAAAATGTACAATTGTTTCATCTGCAATAATCAATGTGCAAAATTTTGCTCTTGAAGTAGCTACATTAAACCTGTTTAACTGCAATGCAAATGGAATGGCATCTGGAGGAATAAAGAAAATACAAAAATCTGTTGTCAAACCTTGAATTCTATCTATGGTTTCTATCACAACGTTTTCTGTGTCAGCGCATTTTGAAAAAATATCCTTTTGTAGTGAGCGTATTGTGTCTTTATTAAATGCTAATATAGCAATATTCAATTTTTTATCAAATTGTTTGAGTTGGCTGACTACACTAACAATAAAATGGGAACATTCCACAGATGGTATCCTTCCATCAGGTAATTTCATTTTTTTTAGCGTTGTGCCACCCATTGCTTGAAAACTATCTTCAAGTAGCGGGAATGAAGAAAAATCTAAAGGAAGCTGTACTTGAGATTTACTCTTTAACATTCCATTATAGAAAGCATTCGTTGCTGTAACAGAATTTGGCGTTAATCTATAAGAGTCAGTCAAAATATATTGCTTAGCATTGGGTAGGTAAAGGCTAATTGCTTTAAGACCGCAAACCATCCAATGAAAATTGTTTATATTTTCAGGCACAAAATCTTTATGAAAGATTGGTTCAAGTTGTTTTATGTCGCCTATGATAATACATTTTTTTCCTAATTTTCTCGCCAACGCAATAGTAGATAAGAATGCTTGGCTTGCTTCTTCTATAATGATAAAGTCAAAATGATTGTCTTCTATCGCTTTGGCTGCAATCTGGCTCATAATGTAATAAGTTGACAAAAGCATTTGGGGTTGTTGTTGGCTCATGCTTTTGAAAGCCTTGATGCCTTTAATCTTTTTGTTTTTACTTTCATCTGCCGTTAATGCTGACTTATATACCTTACCTTCTTCCAACACTGTTTTCAAATGCTCCTTTTCGGCTAATTCAATCAGTGCTCTATTGGTCAATGCCGTAACAAGAATTTTGTTATCGGTTTTTAATAATTCACTGCATAGTTGAGCCATCAAATAGGTTTTTCCTGTTCCCGGAGGTCCCTGTATAATGATAATATCGTTTTCAATACAGTCGGTTTGAATTTTCGTTACAATATTTTTATCAACGATTAAGGGTTGCGGATTCCAATTGGGATTCTCTATATTTAATTCAAGTATATTACTTGCATTTGGTTTAGATTCTTTCAGAAAATCGACAAGATTCATTAAGTAATGTAGAGGTGGGTCTGTTGGGGCTAAAAACACCAACGCATTTTTTTCATACTTTGGAACATCTTCAATTTTCACGCCCGATAAACCAACTATGGTGTAGTCTTTTTCGTAAGTAAAGAAAACAGTTTTGCTTTCAAACTGCGTTGTAACCTTCGTTCTCAAATCGCGATATGTAAGCCCACCCCAATTTTTTACATTTTCATCTTGAATAGAAGAAACAAAACATTGTAGATTTTCATTTTTTCTCGGCGCAGAACATATTTTATGGTCAAATTTTACAATCAGATTGCCTCTTGTTTCGTCAATACCTTGATATCGACAAATGTAAAGTTGATTTTCAACAAACATTTTTGCCGCTTGCTTTCTGAGCAACTTTTCAAACTCGTTTGTTTGACAGGTCAGTTCATCTTGAATAAGATTGATATGCTTTTTATTATCTATAATCATCTTCTGGATTTAATATTTTAAAAATTTCGCTTGATTGATTTCGTGAATTATCTCTGTCCACAATTAACAGGTGCTTGTTAGCATCTCTGTTTGATTCGCAAAATGCAAATAAATCACTCATTTCTTTCTCATGTTGAAAAACAAGCATGTGGTTTGTATTAAGTGATAAAATTTCTTCTGCTGTTTCGTAAATCTTTATTGGCGTTTTCGTGCTAAAATCTAATGCCATTTGATACCCTGCATCTCTCATTTGTAGGATTTCTTTAGGGTGGATATAAGCAAAAGCACCTCTTGCACTATGTACAAAGTATTTTTCATTTCCATTTTCTAAATGATTGTAATCCTTATTCGCCTTTTCAAAATGAATATTTCTATCTTTTGCTAATTTGAGTTTTGCTACGAGATTGTAGATTTTTTGTTTTTCTCTTGAGTGGCTAATCGAAAGTTCTAATAAGCCCTTTAATTCTGGAATATATTCGTCCCATTCTGTATTTTCAAGTTCCTTTCTAATAAATTCTTTTACATCATCTTGAAAAGAGGATTTTTTATCGAAATCATCTTCAGAATCAGCATATTTATTTTGCTTTGATTGGTCATTTGTTTTTAATTGGCTTTCAAGTTGCAATATTTTATCCTGTAATGTTTGTACAAGAGTAGAATTATTGTTGTCAAGTTGATAAAGTTTTATCAATTCGTCAGCCTTGATGAATTTTGATAATTCAGTGCGAATATCATTAACTGCACTTTGAGAAATATAAATTGCATTGGCAATTCCGATACTTGTACCATCGGTTGTAGTTTCAATGGCATGGTCAAGAAAAGTCGTTTTGTATGGCAAATAGTCTCCGTTGTATATAAATACTTTATGATTTTGATTAATTTTCCATTGCTCATACGCAACATCATCCCATTCTTCACTACCATTTTGCAGTCGAAGTATGTCAAGTTCCGTTTTAAGTTGAATTTTTGATAAATTTGGTATAACGCTTTGCCAATTTTTACAGTAATCCAATTCAAGTAATCTGAGGCTCTTGCTTTGCAATACTGCAAATATTTTTTGTAAAAGTCCTTCTTGGGGTGTTTCAAAGTAATATTTGGTAGTTGTACAAACTTCTAATGAGTAAATTGGTTTATTCTCTAAAATCTGCTGAACATATAACAACGGAATTTCTTGCGTATAATTTATTCGACCGTAAATCTGTTTAATCGCATCAAGTTTAGTGCTTTCAGAAGCACTAAATGTTTTGTTTTGTAACCATTTCAATGTGTTGATAAGTAGAGATGAATTTGAAGGGAAAGTATATATTTTTCCTTGAATATCTAAGTCTTGTCCTGTTTTGAAAAATTTACGAATATAAACGATTGAACTGTTTTCTGAATGTAATCCTAACGATGAAAGATAGTTTAATTTATCTTGTTTATTAGGTGTTTCAAACCACGTTAAAATAAAAGAGGATAACGTTTCGGTTTCTAAAGCAAATTCAGATGGATAAACCTTGTTTGAGATGTCGAAATTAATATAGTTGTTAAGCGTTTCAAATTTATGTTTATATGCAAATTCTAATATATCATTACTTGAAAGAGTTGTAATTGATTGATCTGTAATAAAATTCTTCCCGCTTTGTTTTGAATAATATAGTAAAAAAGCAAATTGTTCTATATTTTGTAGGCTTGGGAATTGCATTTGTAATTCTGTATAGATTTCGCTTTTATTTTTATTGCTAATCAAAAAAACTTTTTCGGATAATTCAGTTTTTGTAAAATCAACAAATTGATTGATTATTTTAGTAATAATATCACTAATTCCCTTGTATTTAGGTAGAACAGAAGATAGAGAGAGTGTAATTTCATCAAAATTTATGTCATCTTTTACAGCAATATCTCTGATTCTCAAAGTTCCATTAATCAAAATTTTAGGGGCAAATTCTGTTTGAAAGTTACTTTCATAACAGTCAATAGCCAATTTTAAACAGCGATGCTCAAAAGAATTTTTATCATAAGTTGTTCCTTCTTGCAATGATAAATTTTTCAACGTAGACAAATAGGTAATTTGAACTTCTTTATCACATTCTTTGATAACGGGCAAAAGATTTTCTGAAAATTCTATGGTCTGTAAAATTTTCATGTATAGCCCTTTGTCATAGCAAAGTCCAAGCCCGCTTAGCTCATCCTCATTTAATTCTTTAGGCAAAAGTTTAAAACTATCTTGATTGGTCAATAGTTTGATTATTTCCACTCTATTGGAATAATACTGAAAAATATTCTGCGAATGCCTAACAAGTAAAAAGCCCTCATTCTGTTTTTGAATATAGGCAAATCTGAATATTTCTTCATTATTTTGCTTGGCAAACTGTAATAGAGCCACAATTTCGCGGTATGATAAATTTACAGTTTCTTTTATTAGATAACAAATAGCATCATTTCTATCTATTTTAAACGGCGAATCATCTCTTGTTAAAAAGTCGAAAATCCATTTATGTGGTGTTGGTTTACCTGCAATTTTATAGATAGCATTTTGCAAATCTTCAAAATTACAATTGTTTAGATTTGTGTTAAAAAAGATTTGTTCAGATTTTTTAAATCCGTTATTGGTGAAAACGTAAGCCAATTTATTCAATCTCAAATTTTCGGAGTTTTTTTGAAAGTATTGTGTTACTTGGATATAAAAGTCTTTTATATTAAGTTTTTGCTCAATAAGAAAATCCCAATTGTTATATATTATGGATTGGTAAATGTCTTTTTCTGCAACAAGATATTTATCTAATTCAGGTATGTATTCATCTTTGAGAATTTCAAAAGGAAATAGCCAATTCGGAACTTGTATGTCGCCTTTTAACAAGTTGCGTAATGGTCGTATAGTACCTTTTGCATCTTTGAACAGTTCCAAATCTTTTAATTTTTCGACACCAACACCATTAAACTCAGAAAGAGCAAAAAATAATTTCTGCTTTTGTTCTGCATTTAGATTATTCTGTTTGCTTTTTTCTGCTATTGCTTTAAAAAGAGTTTCTTCGCTAATTTTAGGAAGCACAAATTTTAGTAAATTTGGATTTTTGGAAATGTCCAAATTGGAAACAATAATGCCAAGATAACGAAGTTCCTTTTTTATTTCTATCGTTTTATCATAAATCAAAGCAAGATTAGAGTTAGTCAAAATTTCATTTAGGCTGTAATAATTATTGTCCGAAAACTTAAAAAGTTTAATTTGAGAAATAATTGGCAAATCTCGCTCTGATATATTTTTATCTATCTCTTGAATAAATGACAAATAAGTAAAGTCTTTATTATTGGCATCTGCAAAATGTTTTTCATTTGCCTCTTTTATCCATACATTAATTGCTTCAATCTTTCCTTTGCTAATTGCATATTTGAGTAAATTAATAATGTCCCACTTTTCAAGGTTTAATTTCTCTGATTTACGAGCTTCTTCAATTAAGATTTTATCGCGTTTTTCATCGTTCCAATAAAACCATTCGATTTCAGGACAACCAAAATCAGATGGGTCTATTTCTAAAAATGTATTTTGAATTTTGATGTTATTCGTATTATCAGAATAGCTGTTTGCGGTTGGAATATTCAGGTTTATGTAGTCTTTGAAATAGTTGAAGAAGTAATTGTTTATGTGTTGCTTACTTTTTGGCTCTTTGGAAATCAATAAATTAGCATATAAAGACAAGAATAGAGTTCTATTATTTTCTTTTTGTCTGTCAATATATGATGTTATATCATTGGCTATTATAGGCAAAAGTTTTTCATTAATTTGAGAATTTGCTTGAAGTTTACGTCTGTCGTTGTTCATATCAAAGGCATTGCAATGAAGCAAAAAATTAAATCCATTCTTTTCTTCGTCCATAGAAAAGAAAGTATAAAGATTGGGGACTAATTCATTACGCAACTCTTCGGCTTTTCTGTAATCTCTGTAATATGCAAATGTGAATTTTATATCTCGATTCTTGTTTTTGGGATTTATTTCAATAAATTCTGGGCTGTCAATTGAAAATGAATTTGAATAGTCCGTAACACCTTGCGCCTTAATTTCTTCGCCATTGATATATATTTTTTTCAGACTATTTAGAAATTTGAAAGAATAGGAAAGCCCGCTTTTGATTTTGTCTATACCATCATCAAGAAATTTGCTCTTTCCTTCGCCCAATTTCAAGAAGAAAATAGAGCCACTCTTAAGATTATTTGTTTCTGCGAGATTTACATTTTGCAGTGATTTTTTTAAGAACTCTCGCATTTCTTTGAGTTCTTCTTTATCAAATTTTACCTCTTGTGTATCAAAATCTTTCAATTTTATTCTTTCCCCAATGTTAGTTGGGAAGCATGTATAGAGTAATTTAATTAACCAAGCATTTTCTTTATCTTTTTCATAAGTATATTCTTCTTTTGTATCAGCCCAACCATACACTCCGATAGGCTCGCCTTTAAGAAACTTTACAAATTGTCCGTATTCTTTCCAACTGAATATTATAGGACCTGCGTAATCGTTTATGATTGCTTCTCGTCCATCATCTTTTCCAACTAACCTATGCAAAATCTTGAAACCTATACCAAAAGTTCCAATATCTTCTCCGTCTTTGTAGTTGCCTGCAACATTGATAATAGCAGACATATCTTGGTCGGAAAAATAGTTGCCGTTATTTATGCAAAGTAAATACTTCTCGTTGTAATTCACACTAAAAAAAGACGATTCGCAGTCATCGGCATTTTGGATTAATTCATATATGGCTTGGTCATCTGCAGCAACATTTAAGGCAATCGTACTTAAAAGTTTTCCCAAATCTTCACGATTCCCATATATGAGTTTAGAAAAACCTGTTTCTTTTCTGCTTTTGTCAGGGTGTAACGAGCCGACAAAGTTAAGGTCAAGCCGACCTTGTTCTCTTGCAACTTCTTCTTTGTAGAATTTGCGAAATATAAATGCGTTTCTTGTGTATAACATATATTCTATTACATTAAATAATTGCTTTCATGCCGCAAAGGTAAACAATATATTTGAGTTTTAACCCGTAAAAACTCTTTTTTATTTATGATTACTCTTTCCTTTGTAAAAAAAGGTTGATAACCATACCCTAAATATGTGTTTGATGGCTTTGAGTATGCTGTTAGTATTCCACAGCGCAAACCCCGACAAAACCTCAACAACATGAGTGAATCGAAAGATTAATTTTGTTGATTTCCCAATTTAGTTCGGTGGCAACCTTGCTTTTTCCGATTGCCCGTCCTGATTTCACATTCCAAAGTTTTTCTTCCATTTTCAGTTTGGAACTGAACTGTGCAATGGTTTTGCCAATAATGATTTTCCCGACAATCGGATAACCAGCATCCTCTTTTTCATTTTTTCGTTCTTTTTCAGGTAAAATGAGACCTTATAATTCTGTGTCCATAAACTCACTTTTTAAGTTGATAAAATTACTTATTTTGTGAGTTATCCGAACAATGTAAAATGCAGACAAATAGGGTTATAACAGAACAATTGACGACACTTTTGCGCTCCCTAAAAGGGTAATGATTTGGAAACGGAACGCCTGCCGTATTCTGCCAAAATCGATGTTTTTGCCATCAGACACCAAAAGACAGCCGAAGACATTAATTTCTGATTATCATTTGATTACTCTGTTTTTCTATCCAATACTTTTTTGTGCTACTTTTGCGAAGATACGTTTTTTTTTAGTTATCACGAGGATTAAAATGAAACCTCTCGGCAAAGCCAATTCATTTTGACCAGTTTTTTGTCTTTTTTGAATAATATTTGCGTGTGCAATTCACTTATTCAATTTACTTTTACCGCATTAAAAATTGAATATTATGAAACACACCCACAAAATCATTCTATCTGTATTATTTACGATTATCGTTTCGGCATCGGATGCCCAAACCTGGCAAAATCCGTTTAACCTCACGGGAGAATTGGTTCCGCATGGCATTGGCGATCCATATATATTGAAGTACAAAGGCATTTATTATCTGTATGCCAGCAACGAACGGAACGAACCGTTAAGATGCTGGAAATCAAAAGATTTAGTGCATTGGTCGGATTCAATTGTCTGTTCGACAGATCCCACTATATCCGGCGCTTATGCTCCCGAAGTGGTGTATTGGAACGGAAAATTCTATATGTACACGTCCCCTAACGGTGGAGGGCATTACACCTTGTCGAGCGACAGTCCGACCGGCCCATTTACAGTCATTTCCGGTAATTGGGGTAAAGAAATTGACGGATCGGTTTTTATTGATGATGATGGTAAATGGTATTTCTATCATGCCCATAACGATGGTATTCACGGTGCGGCAATGTCCGGCCCAACAGCTCTGGATCCAAGTGTTAACTTAGGCGCACGAATGAACAACCAATGGACGGAAGGTCCTTGTGTGTTCAAAAGAAACGGAATCTACTATATGATCTATACAGGTAACCATGTATTATCGAAAGGCTATCGGATTGATTATGCTAAAAGTACATCCGGCGCTATCTCCGGCTACACCCCGCAATCCGGACAGAATCCGATTCTCATTCAGACCGAAGGCGCTCACGTGGGATTAGGTCATGGAACCGCCTTTGTCGGGCCTGACTTGGATACCTACTATTTCACCTATCATAATTTAGTGACCATTGGCGGAGGACAACCCTTCCGAAAATTTAATTTGGATCGCATCGCATTTAACGGCGATAAATTATCCATTCTTGGCCCCACCGATTGGGTTCAACAAGACCCTGTTTTGGCAACATCGGATTATTTTGACAGGACTGAAATCGGAACCAATTGGAGTTTTCCCAATGGAGGCAATTGGGGAATAATCAATGAAGATGCACTGACACAGGATGTTCAAGAGGCAGAATACAAAGCCGTCTTTACGGCTGCAACCGAATCCGATTATACGGCGGAATTTACGATGAAGGAAGTGGCAAGAAATAACGATACAGCCAAACTGGGCGCCGTTTTTAGTTACAGCGATGAACAAAATTATGGAACAGCCTTATTAAATAGCTCAACCAATCAATTGGAAATCAATTTTTTAATTGATAATGTTTTAGGAACTCCACAATATCATGACTTGCCGGCCGGTTTTAATTCTGAAGTTTGGCACAGTATCCGCATTGAAAAAAGCGAAACTAACTACAAGTTTTTTGTGGATGGAATGTTAAAATCCTCGTTGACAAGCAATTTGGCTGGCGGAAAGGTGGGTTATCTTACGAATGGCTGTCAAGGAAATTTCTCTTACATAGCCCTTAGCGACAAAGTAAACGGATCGGGCATTCCGGATATCTATAAACCTGTTCCCGGTACCATATCCGGCGCACATCACGTCAGCGATGACCAAACGAAATATAATATCAATGTAAAGTCAACCGGTGTGTATAACATTGGATTTAGGTATGCGGCAGCCAGATCAGGTTCCCAAGTACGGATTTGGCAAGGGGAAACCGATCTCACAGGAGCGGTTGATTTGCCAAACACAGGAACTAAAAACAATTTCCGTACAGTTACCATCAAAGGCGTGAACTTAACGGCCGGTTTCCAAACGCTGAAAGTTGAAAATGTGAGCGGCGATTTCAGTTGCTATGAAATGCAATTTAAACATGCTGAGAATGAAAATTTTACAGTAGCTGATGATTTTGAAAACGGATTCAGTCCGGAATGGAATTACAGCGATGGCGACTGGAAAATTGAATCCGGACAAGCTTCCATCAATGGCTTCGGCAAACGCACTTTGGGCAATACCGGTTGGACGGATTACACGATTGAAACGGATATCACTTATGCAGGCGGAATGAACGCCGGCATCATTTTCCGAGTCAACAATCCGGCCATAGGCGGAGCCAATGATAGTCCCCAATTGGGTACGGATTATCTTCAGGGATATTTTGTGGGCATGGGCAGCAACAATGTAGCGCTTGGAAAACACAATTATGGTTGGGAAGCGCTAACTACAGCCGCCGGCGCCTATTCACTCAACAAAACGTATCACGTGAAAATAGTCACATCCGGAGCCAACATTAAAGTATATGTGGACGATATGACTACGCCCAAGATTGATTATACGGATACGAATCCTTTTATAGATGGGAAAGTGGGTTTCCGCTCCTGTGGCGTTCACGTACGTTTCGATAATTTCAGCGTAACAAATTCCCATGAAACCGGAATAAAGGACGTTTCGAGCATTGGAACCGAACTTTTTCCTAATCCGGTGCACGACACACTTACGGTTAATACTGACAAAAAATCAGTTGTAAGTATCTATAATACTGCCGGTCATTTATTGATTTCACAACCCATTGACAGCAGCAATAACAGGATAAATGTGGGGCAACTGACCAAAGGTGTTTATATCGTTAAGTTGAGTAGTGAAGGGACAGAGACTTCGAGAAAATTAATAAAAGAATAAGATACGTTTTATCGTTGATATGGATGGTAAGCGAAGGGATATAGAAGTATTACGGTCGATATATCCCACTTTAGATGCTGAGGCAAAGCGAGTAGTCAAGGATATGCCCGATTGGATTCCCGGGCAACAAGATGGAAAACCGGTGGCGGCTTATGTGACTATACCCATACTATTTTTGCTGAATAAGGCTCCTGGGAAGTAATTGTAACTACCTAAAAACAGATGAAATTTTTCGACCAATGGCTTTGGCATCGAAGATTTTGTGAAATTCAGCAAAGCCGCCGGTTTTGAAATGGCTTCCGGAAATTGGGACAAGGGTGTTTATGCTTTCCGGTTTAACGGGGAAAAATCGACGGCGATTAAATGGTTGAAATAAATTTGATTACCTTTGTTTGGTAGCCCATGGATAGGGCCATATCAGTTTATTTCTTTTGTTTCATATAATACAAAAGCATATCAACAAATTGTTTATATGGTCTTTCGTTATTAAATTCTTGTATTTTCTCCTTAACCTGAGATTTGGTTAATTTGGTTAGGATTTCAAATAATACAGTTTGCTCTTTTTTTCGTTTTTGCACCAAACTACTTTGATTCAAATTTAGAATTTTGATTGCATTTAAAGCTTCTTTTTGTTTGAAAGTTAAATTAGATTCATTTGCTTCAAATTCATCTAATGTATTATACGAGCCTTGAGGTGTAATTTCGCCTTTGGAATTGTATTTAAAGTGTGTATTACAATCTACCCATTTAACAAATTCATAAATAACCTCATCATGTTTTGCCTCTCCACAATGCTGTTGAGATTTTTTCATTCCTTTAGAATAATTGCAACAAGCATAAAGATTTACATATTCGGTCTGTCGTTCTTTTTTAGTATTATTTTTACCTTTTTCGGGAAAAAGATGTTCATTATGGCTACTTTCTATATTCGTTCCTTGATAATGATTGATTTTTTGTTGACAATAACAACAAATGCCTCCTTGTTCTTCTCTTAATATGTCATTCAATAACGGTTTGTTGTTAAAATCATTATAAGATAATTTTTGTCCGACTTGCTTTCGTAACTTATTCCAATCATTCAATAAAGCAACGGCTGGTGAATTAATGTTATTATGGATATATCTCACAATTTAGGAATTAAAAGAAACTCAACATCATATCGGCACGCTGTAATTCGGAATGATCTTTTCCTAAAATACTTTCCAACTCTGCTCTTAAGGATAAAGCAAGTTCATTTTTTCCATTACCATTTTCTATTAGGATAAAATAATCGTCTCGTTTCTTTTTGAGTTTATCATCCATTTCACTCATCCCCATTTCAATCAAAATAGAATTAGAGTCTTTCCTATACTGAATAGGAAAGTTATAAGCTTTTTGGTCTGATATACAAAAAATTTCGCCATTCTTTAAAGAACCAATAACCAAAGGCGCATGTGTTGTAACAATAAATTGCAAAGATGGGAATGCTGTTCTTAAATCACTTACAATTTTCTTTTGCCATTCGGGGTGTAAATGCAAATCTATTTCATCAATTAATACGAGTCCATTTGTTCCAGTTGCGGCTTTATCTTTCAAATGCGGATTTAATAAATAACAACGAAATGCTAATTCCATTACCATCGCTAAAACATTGCGAACTCCATCAGAAAGCATGCGATAAGGAATTAATTCATCATTAGTTAATTGAATAATAAGTTCATCTTTTTTGACATCATGAAATATTTTTTTACAATCACTCACACAAGTCATTACTGCTTTATTGACAATAGATAATAATTCAGATTTTTTACTATGTTGTATTTCCGATAACGTTTCTATTGCATAGATATTTAAAAAGAATCCTATATTAGTTGATGAATCCAATGTGTTATAATAACCTCGCAAACGACTGCTATCAGCATTTAATTCCGTGTGTTTTCTTTCTTTTTTATATCTATCTGTTGAATAATAGGCAATCAGAGGTATCGTTTTTTTTTCACTATTACGTATAATTGATTGAATTTCTTTCGATACCGCTTTTATGTCCTTCGGATTATCGTATCGGGTATTTCCTCCATATTTCTCGACAAAACGACTCCATTCCACTTTATTCACAGAGTTTGGATTTAAATAATCTTCAACTTCAATGGATGTGTTTATTCTGACCTCATATTGTCTTTCTCCATTATGTAACCTTACATCATCATCTGCTATATTCGGGCTGGATATTTTATTTTCAATTTTATCTAATTCACAAAATAAAGAACCCGCAGCAATACGAATAGCTTCTAATATTGCTGTTTTTCCAGTTCCGTTAATACCCAATAAGATATTGAAATACGGATGAAAATCAATGTCTAAATCTTCATAACAGCGAAAATTAGATAAATGCATATTTTTCAATATCATAGCAATAAAATTTGTTTTTTGTACAAACTTACATGAAAAATTTGAGTTTTACAAGGGAGTGCAATGAAAAACCGTTTTTTTACAAAGGAAAGAGGAGTACTGTAAAAAAAGATGTTAAATGAGGAGTTTAAGATGAGGAATGGGGATATTTATGCTTTTCGGTTTAACGGAGAAAAATCGACTACGATTAAATTATGTACTTTTGTAAAGTTTATATTTCGATTTACAAGATAATCCAAAGTACGATTTTATGATTACACGATATTTTAAAATGCAAGATGCTGAAAATGAAAGTATTTTCCTGTTTGGCGCTCGTCAAACAGGAAAAACAATATTTATTTATTGAACCGGAAAAATTTGTTACCAGGCTCTGCTGATTTCGGACATGCTTTTGAACATTTTGTCATTCAAGAATTGATTGCCTATCTCGGTTATTCCGACAGTGAAGACAGTCTGTCTTATTGGCGAACAAGTAACAGCGTGGAAGTGATGCCGGTTGGATATTTTTTGAAAAAATTGTGGAAAGGGGAAATTTTATGAAAAACACGCAGAATAATTGTTTTTGACCGAAAATTTTTCTTTTTTGAATAATATGTACACCTGCAATTCACTTATTCATCCTACCTTTACCCTTACTTAAATCAATAGTATGAAACACTTTTTTAAAATTTTGATATTCCTATTTATAACAAGCGGATATGCAATCGCAAACGCGCAAGAAACGATTATTGAATTTGTTGTGTTTCAGCCGGATGAGCTTCAAGTGGAAATAAACGCAAATGCGATTGCCGGTGGAAAACAGCAGTTAAATGCAATCGCCGGCGGGGGTACTCCGGATTATACCTATCATTGGACTCCGGCAACCGGTTTAAGTAATCCGGATATTGCCAATCCGGTACTATCGCCGGGCAATACCATCACAACTTATTGGGTGGAAGTGACGGATTATAAAGGATGCTCCGTAAGCGCTGAATATGTATATCATCCTACCGGTATCCATGTTGTAGATACTGATAAACAGAAGGTTATTTTCCTGGATAATGCCAACCGGCTGCTAAAAATCTATTTTCCTGTTTCGGAATCGCAGGCTACAGTTTTTATTTACAATATGCTGGGGCAAATGATTGACAGTTATTTATTTAAAAATATTCCGGCAACGGATACCAAGCAAATAGCTGTCGATTTTTTGAATGAAGGCTGTTATTTGATTTCATTTCAAACAGCTACACATCAGCAATCAGAGAAAATAATCATTAAAAAATAACTCTTAAAAATAGAATTTCATGAAATATACTATTTTAATTTTATCTTTTTTAATATCCGCCCCTTCTTTTGCACAAACATTTGCAGTAAAAGGACATACAAGAGGTTCCGTGCAGTGGCAATCCTCTCCCGATGCCATTCATTGGACCAATATGGAGGGTGCCGTACACGATGAAATGACCGGCATGGATATGGAATCCGGACTATTTTACCGGGTAAAAATAGAGGATGGTAGCTGTGAGCCTATTTATTCGCAAACTTACAAAACAGGCGACGCAAGTTTGACACAAATTTCGTTTGAAAAAGTGGAATTGACCGACCAATTTTGGAGTAAACGAATGCAAACCCAGAAAGAACGGTTGGTTCCCATCGCTTTCAATCGAACGGAAAGCGCCGTAGAAGATTTAAGGAGAACGGCTAACTATTTGAAAGGCAATACATCACAACTGCCTTCGACCAGTCGTTTTGTGATTTCCGATTTATTCAAAGTGATGGAAGGGGCGGCTTATCTCCTGAGTTTGGAACGGGATGCCAAACTTGAAAAACAAATGGACGATATTGCCGTCATCATTGCCGGAGCGCAAGAATCCGATGGCTATCTTTATCCGGCTCACACGACCGGTGTTTCCAAGAATGCCGACCAATGGGGCGGTGGTGGCATGGGCGATAAACCCTATTCCTGGGTGGTTCACAGCCATGAATTATACGATGTGGGGCATTTATACGAAGCCGCAGTCGCTTATTACCGGGCTACCGGAAAAACCAATTTGCTGAAAGTAGCTGAAAAAAGCGCTAAACACGTCAACCAGGTTTTCTTTGAAGGAGACCCAAAATACAACAACGGCCGCCCCGTCAATCAAGCGCCCGGACACGAAGAAATCGAATTGGCGCTCGTCAAACTCTATCAAGCCACCAATAATTCGCTT
>JAISKT010000388.1 GCA_031261295.1 Candidatus Symbiothrix sp.
TCGTTTGCTTTCAGAAATTCCGCAAAGTTGTAAGGATACACATCAATCGCAATGTATCTGCCGCCGAGTGTAGATTGAATATCCGCACTGAGCATTTTCGCATTGCTTCCTGTGATATACACACGGCAATTACCTGTTTAATTCTTTCTTTGTCCAAAATTTATTTTCATTCTATTAACGGCACAAAATTACTGTTTTTTTATTTCATACACAAAACAAAAAGCGTTTTTTTGTGTTTCATGTGAATATTAGAATTTATGGCTGTTGTGTTACATAGATGCTTTATTGTCAATTTCTTCTCTTATAATTTCCACAACTCTTGCCAAGTCACCTTCCGTCAATATTGACCCCGAAGGCAAGCAAAGACCATCGTTAAATAATGACTCGCCGGTTCCGTCGCCGTAAAAAGGACAGTGTTCAAAAACCGGTTGCAGGTGCATGGGTTTCCAGAGCGGGCGCGATTCGATATTGGCCTTTTCCAAGGCTAAACGTAAATCTTCGCGAGTAACACCCCCTGTTTTTTCAGGATCAATGATGACGGAAGTCAACCAATAATTGGAATAAAAATCCGAAGAAGGTTCCGTTTGGAACGTAATGCCTTCAATTCCGGCTAAATGATTCCGGTAAAATTGGTTGTTTTTTCTTCGCTGTTCTACCCGTTCCGGTAAAACTAACATTTGTCCCCGTCCGATTCCGGCAACAATGTTGCTCATCCGGTAATTATAGCCAATCTGGGAATGTTGATAATGCGGAGCGACATCACGCGCTTGAGTAGATAAGAAACGCGCCTTTTTGATATGCTCTTCGTTCTTGGAAACCAATGCACCGCCACCCGATGTGGTAATGATTTTGTTTCCATTGAATGACAAAACAGCCATTTCGCCAAATGTTCCGCAGTGGATTCCCTTATACATTGAGCCTAAAGCTTCCGCAGAATCTTCTAAAACCGGTATTTCATAATGCTCGGCAATAGCTGAGATTTCGTCCATTTTTGCCGGCATTCCGTACAAATGCACCGGAATAATGGCTTTGGGCTTCTTACCTTTAGCTATTCTGTCTTTGATAGCCTGTTCAAGGTATTCGGGCGACATATTCCATGTATCGCGCTCGCTGTCAATAAAAACAGGCGTTGCTCCTTGGTAGGCGATGGGATTAGCCGAAGCCGAGAAAGTAAAACTTTGGCAGATTACTTCATCACCTGCTTTCACACCTGAGAGGATTAAGCCCAAGTGCAAAGCGGCAGTTCCGGCAGATAAGCCCGCGACAAACACACCATTGCCCAGAAATTGCTCTAAATCTTTTTCAAAAGCATCCAAGTTAGGCCCCATCGGCGCCACCCAGTTGGTATCGAAAGCTTCTTTAATAAAATCTTGCTCGTGGCCTCCCATGTGAGCAAGGGAGAGCCAAATTCGGTTATTATTCATATTAGCTTCAAAATCAGCTACTTAATATCAATATTAAGGTAATGCTTGTATATAATTATGTTGCTTAGTTACTTTACAGGGAGTTCCAAAAGCAATAACATTGTCGGGAATATCTCTTACTACCACCGCACCAGCTCCTATAACCGACCATTTGCCGATTTTTACTCCTGGCGTAATCGTTGTTCCTGCTCCGATTAACGTTCCCTCTCCTACTTGCACGTTACCGCAAAGTGTTGCTCCCGGTGCAATATGTACATAATCCTCAATCACGCAATCGTGATCTACCGAAGCTCGAGTATTGATGATGCAATGTTTTCCTATTTTCGCGGACGATTGTATTATCGTTCCCTGCATCACCACTGTTCCTTCTTCTATCTGTGCGGACTCAGAAACAATAGCTGATGAATCTATTACCGCAGGATGGAAAACGATATTTTCACATTGATTAACGATTTTTTTGCGAACAGCATTACAGCCTATACTAAGGATCAAAGGAGAGTGAATATCCGTATGTGAAACAGGTATTCCCTTGAAGGACGTTATGCCTGCATTATCATCAAAGATTTCAGAGACCGTTATCTGATTGGATTTCAGCATGTCGATGATGACTTTGGCGTGTCCACCAGCTCCATATAGATATACTTGTTTCATTTATTTCCTTCAAATTTTTCCATTGTAATATTCGCTTCCGAATTAATCCCTTCCCGAACACAAACTTTTTTAATTGTTAATAATATGATTTTTATATCAAGCATAAAAGACAAATTATCGACATACCACACATCCAACTCAAATTTTCTTCGCCAAGAAATAGCATTGCGCCCATTCACCTGCGCCCAGCCGGTAATGCCGGGACGAACATTATGTCTGCGTTTTTGCTCAGCATCATATAAAGGTAAATATTCTACTAATAATGGTCTCGGTCCAACTAAACTCATATCCCCCCAGATTACATTGATTAATTGAGGGATTTCGTCTAAAGATGTTTTGCGGATAAAATTTCCTATCGGAGTCATGCGTTCGGAATCGGACAATAAATTTCCATGAATATCTTTTTTATCGTTCATGGTTTTGAATTTGATGACCTTGAACAGTTGATCGTTTTTTCCGGGACGTTGTTGGAAGAAAAACGGTTTGCCGTTGTTTGCAATCGACAAAAACAAGACAATAAAAATAAATACCGGCGACAGGATAATAAAGCCGGATAACGATAAGATAAAATCAAAAAAGCGTTTGAAGAAGGAATTATACATGAATTATGCAAAAAAGCATAATGACTCACTATTGATTGCGAAAAATCAATTTTTGTATCGTGGAATAAAAAAGCCTTTAATGCAATTTAAGTTTCGTATGCAAACCTGAATATGGCTTTTAGCCTGAATGCCAGCGCCTTCAAATGCAGGACCTCCTTCGGTGAAAATGCCTCGCACAGTGTCAAATTGGTTCAATGAACTAAAACCGTTTGTTTGCATATCAGCATTTATTTCTTCAGCAATTTTCAAGTGCATATATTCGATAACGGAACAATCTAATTCTCTTATAATTAAATCATTGTATTGATCGTGCGGTAAATTTTTATTTTGACGACATTGGGATTGGTTACTAATTGATTGCGCACAGATTCATCACAACCGTGGAATCCGATCATAAGGTTTGGTCTATTACTATACATTGTTTCTACATTTTGAATTTACATTTTAAATTTAAATATCATAGCTAAATGTGAATACGGTTCTGTGAACTCTCCATATTCATCTAATATTCCGGCAGCTTGAAAAGTTGCCAACTCTTCTCTTCTGGTTCTCTTCTCATGCTTGTTTTTTTCTACTAACGCAAGCAACAATTCTTTCTGATCGGGTTTTGAAAATAATGTTTGATCTACCATAATGAACTTTTTTTATATTTTACGACAAAGATATGTAATAAATTTTGGATAACAAAACTGTTTCAAAGTCTTTTTTCTAACTGTTGATATTCTTCCAGCAGCGCCTCCCAAACCGTTTGTTGTTCATAACGGGAGGTAATCATTTTCCGGGCATTTTGTGTCAGATGGATACGCAATCCGGCATCTTTAATTAGTTGCTCCATTTTTTCCTTTAATTGCTCTTTATTTTTTGAGGGTATAATTAATCCGTTAACTCCATCTGCAATTATTTCGTTACAGCCATTGATATCCGTCACAATCGAAGGCAATCCCATGGCGCCGGCTTGCATCACTACGTTGGGAAAGCCTTCGCGGTAAGAGGGAAAAACCAACGTATCGGAAATCGCCAGACAGGGTCGAACATCCGTTTGAAAACCTGCGGAGATGATGTTGGGATTTTCTTGAATTTCTTGTTCCGTTTCAGGAAATACGGGGTCTAATTCCCGCTCGAAAGGTCCGACTAAAAGCAATTTGGCAGAAGGACAGTGTGAGTTGATTTCGCTAAAGGCTTGAACCAATTCGTTGATGCCTTTGTCTTTGACGATACGTCCGACAAAGCAAAAAACAAAATCGCTGGGTTGAATGGACAGACTTTCCCTTAATTTGGTTTTTTCTTCGAAGGAGAAATGGGTGGGGGAAAAATGGGCGGTGTCAATGCCGTTTGAACTGCCGTTGCCAATCATTTTCAATTTTTTTTCCGGACAAAATTTGTGTTGTAGAATAAATGTTTGTAATCCTTTTGAATTGGGATAAACCTGCGTAGCGCACCCATAAGTAAGCTTCTCCGTGCTATTCAAAATGGTTCGCTTCAATCCCGAAGCTTCCATCAACGGCATTCCGGCTACGGTATGCAGACGGAGAGGAACTTTAGCCAAATAAGCAGCCATCATGCCTATTAAACCGGCTTTAGGCGTATGGGTGTGAACAATTAATGGTTTCTCTTTTCGGAAATACCGATACAATTTCCACAACGCTTTTAAATCTTTAATAAGCGTAATTTGGCGGGTTAATTCTACCGAATAGATTTTTACGCCTTCGGTTTCGCCCACTTTGTCTAATCTCTCTTTCCCTGAAGAAAT
>JAISKT010000044.1 GCA_031261295.1 Candidatus Symbiothrix sp.
CGCTTTGTCCGGCTGCATCGCGCATTTTGCCGCAAGGATACGCCATTTTTCAAAATATGGAAGAGGACAAACGAAACTTGTATGCCGTACAGGATACCGGTTTAGTGAAAATATGGGGACACGAAGATTTGGACGAATTGGATAATTTACACACACTTTATTGGGACAAAAAAAATAATCGTATTTATTTTGGCGACGGCATTTATGATGAAGAAGGAAACCTGTCCGATACCCTGAAAAATGCGGAAGGAGATTTATGGTATTTTGTCCCTCATGAAAATGGAATTTGGGTAATCGGCACGAATGGTATTTATGACCTAAAAGACAATTGTTTACAAAAAGTTTGTACCCATTTGTTTTCTGTTGGAACCGGTATTTATGGCCTGATAGATAGCAAAGGAAATTTGATTATCAAAGATGCCGAAAACATTTATCAATACGCAAACGGTCATTTGGAAACAATTTACAGCCATATCAAATGGGCTTCGGATATTCTGCTTGACCGGGAAGATAATTTATGGGTGTCCAGTAATGAAGGCTTGTTTTGCTTCTTCAAACGGCATTTCAAAAATTATATACTTCCGGACAAAGGCGATGTGATACGCATGGTTCAAGTGGATAAAGACGACCGGGTGTGGATAGGATCACTCAATGGGCAGCTTATCTCTTTTTTCGACGAACAAGCGAAAGAGATTGCGTATCCGAAATATCCTTTGGGAAATTACTTTCATCCTTTTTCGGCGGTTTACGATAAAACCCTGTATTTCAATTCGCCCTTTCCTTTGTCATACCAAGATAATAAGTTTCGGTATATGGATGATTTTCCCGTTTCCGCTTATTTGTTTATAAAACCGCTGCCCAACAAGCAATTGGTTGCTATCAGCAATAGTCGGCTGATTCTTTTTCAACCGGATGGAAAAATTACCCAAATGTTTTCTCATCAGGATTTACTCCAAGCGCCCCGTCAGGCAGCGCTCGACCAACAAGGGCGTTTATGGGTGACAGGCATGAATGGAATTACGCTCATTGACGGAGAAAAAATTTCCTTGATGGAAACCGACAGTCTTCGTGGTAGTTATTTGATCACAAGGGATAATACAGGCGATATCTGGTTCAATGCCAAAAACCATCTTTATAAATACGAAAACGAGCATATCCGTTTAATTCACACATTCGAAAATGATATTTCAGTAACCGGACTTCATATCACAAAAAATAATATTTTAGTTGTGACCACAGCCAAAGGACTTTATCTTTCGACTCCCGAACTCTCCGCCATGAAATTTTACAATTACAGCAACGGATTTACTGGAAATGCTTCCTTTCAAACCAATATCACCGAAGACAGCAAGGGAAATGTCTATCTTCTTACCATGGAATGTATGGTAAAATTCAATCCGGACGAGTTGATATACAAGCAATCAACCCCTTTGCTTTATTTTCAATCCATGCAAAGTTCCACCGATAACATCCATTGGTTAGACAAGTCCGAACAACAAACCGCTTTGGATTATAAGCATAAAAATGTGAAATTCAAATACATCGGAATTTGTTATTCGGCTATCGGTAACCTGTTCTACCAATACCGCTTAAAAGGATTTCAAGAAGAATGGTCGGAATCGCAATTGAGCAATGAAGTCGTTTTCAATAATCTTCCTCCCGGAGAATATCTGTTTGAATTGAAGGCGCATACCGGACTTTCGGAAACAGAAACTTCCATAATCAGTATTCCTTTCACTATTCATCCCGCTTTTTGGCAAACGGCCTGGTTTATTGTAGTTTCAATATTGACACTGATGCTGTTGAGTGCCGGAATTGCTTTATTCATCCAACGCCGGAAAAACAAAGTCCTGTTTGAACACCTCGAAACGGAGAAGCAACTCAACGAACTCCGCATCAAGAGCATCCGCCTGAAAGCCATTCCACATTTCAACGCCAATGTGCTCGCTGCCATCGAATACTACATCATGAATCTGTCGAAAACAGAAGCCGTGAAGTTGCTGGGCATCTATTCACGGTTTACTTTCCAAACCTTGCGCGAAGTCGATAAAGCCTCCCGTTCACTCAGTGAAGAATTGGAATACGTCCAGATGTACCTCGAATTGGAAAAATTACGGTTTATCGACAAATTCGATTACAAAATAGACGTTGACCAAGCGGTAAATACCAATGTGCATCTACCCAATATGATTCTGCATACTTATTGCGAAAATGCCGTCAAACACGGACTTTCCTCCAAAAAATCCGGTGGAACATTGCAAATAAAAATTACACGTGCCGACAACATTGTCTGTGTCAGTGTAGAAGACAATGGTGTGGGGCGTGAAGCGGCCGCCCAAAACCGGAATATCTCCAGTTCCAAACAAGGATTGGACATTCTCTCCCGGCAAATAGAAATCTACAACCGTTTCAACCCCAACAAAATCAACCAGAAAATAGATGACCTCTACACCGACGGACAAGCCAGCGGCACCCGTTTCACAGTGGAAGTTCCGGAAGGTTTCGTTTATCAATAATCCCCATTCATGTACAAAATTGACCTGTTTGTGTACCCCCGATACCGGTTCATAAAAGACCGCCTTTTCTTGTATTAATTTGATTTTTTTTGTATTTACATTTGTATAGAAATTTATGTCAAATTATAAAGTTTATTTTATTCATTTAATTGTAACAGATATGAAAAAGAGTACATTTTTATTGCCTTTCGCTCACTGGTCGCTAACGACTGAACGGGCACAAGAGGATGTTTTCCGCGCTTTACCTTACAAAAGTGCGGGGTGGAGAACGATTATACGTTCTATGGTATGCACCCTTTTAATAGGGGTGTTGATGATGGGTGCGGTGCAAAACGCTCAGGCAAATACTGTACAAGAGAACGCAGTTCAGGAAGACGAAAACTTCCAGGTGGGCGAAAATACGTATGAGACGCTTGCCGCTGCAGTTTCCGCTGTTCCAAACGGAGGAACTATCACCCTGTTGCAGGACTTTACTACCGGCGATGATTGTATGCTTTTCGAGAACAAAACCTATACTGTTGACTTCGGCGGGCATACCTATACAGGAGATGGTTCAGGTGACGGTGGAGGCACAATTACTATTGTAGGAGGAACGGTCACCTTTCAAAACGGTTCAGTTATAATGACATTTAAAGATGGTGTTGCACTTTGGACTTACGCAGGCAATACGATTCTGAAAGACCTGACGGTCAATGCCACCGTAGGAACATGGAGCGCTGCCGTTTACTCAGACGGAGGAACAACGTCCATCCTTAGCGGCGAGTATATCGGCGGTGAAGATGCTGTTTTCCGCAATGCCGGTACGGTAACCATCACATCAGGATATTTCAAAAGTATTTATGATTCCGCTCGTAACGGCTGCTTAAGTGGAACAATTTCTATGGCTGCAGGCTCGATAATTGAACCTGCTTTCTGGAATGGCGCAAAGGAAGTAACCGTGTGGCCTGTTGCCACTGCCGAAAACGCCAACTTTTCGGTAGGCGCTGCTTACTATTACACTATCGCACAAGCCCTTTCTGCCGTACAGGAAGACGGTACAATTACCTTACTGAGAGACTTACCGGTCAGCACAACATTCATACTGGATGCGAACAAGGCTTATACATTTGACCTGAACAATCACACACTTACCAGCGCAGGAACCGTCGGTGATATTATCCGGATAAAGTCAGGAA
>JAISKT010000056.1 GCA_031261295.1 Candidatus Symbiothrix sp.
AAAAAGAACATGGGTGGCATGCCTTGCCGCCCTTTGGCTGGTTTTGCCCGCCGCCTTGCAAGCACAGGTGCACATCGGCGGAACCGGGGATGCTGTGAAAGGAGCTTTACTGGATTTGACAATTCCCGAAGGGACGAATCTTGGTTTGCTCCCTTTGAATGTAAGTATTGACGAAATCGATCAGATTCCGGATGTGTTTACCGACAAGGCTTCCATCGTTAATGGTGATTTGAAAGGCTTGGTAGTATATAATGCCAATACCGATACGGGCGGCCCCGGACTTTTCGTTTGGGATGGAGCTAAATGGAATAAAGTGGAATGGTGTCCGCTTCCGGCGATTGCTTCGCCGGCAGCCGACACAACTCTTACCAGTTACGGTGAAACGACTCGCCGCCTGGCTGTAACGGCCGATGGCGGTACATTGTCTTATCAATGGGAAAGTTCAGACACCGGCGCTCCCGACAGTTGGAATCCGGTTGACGGAGCTATCGATGCTGCTTACAATGCACCGGTCACCGCTGCCGGAACGGTATATTATCATTGTATTGTATCAAACGAATGTGGAAATACCACCTCGCCGGTGTTCACGGTAACCCGGTTGGCCTCTATTCCGACAAATGCCTCGTACACTATTACAGGCGCAACGTGTTATGATGTGGCACAAAGCGGTACGCTTACCGGCCGGACAAACGCTTTTGCTTCTACCCATACCATGACTTACACATTTAAATATGGCAATGCATTTACGGATTTGTCGTTTGCCGTATTGAGTGATCCGAGTGGTATTATTGAGAGCATTAGTTCGCCGACAGCAACATCGGGTTCGGGTAGTAGTACGCAGACATTTGAGGTGACATTCGTTTCTACGGTCGAAAGTATTGTAAGAAGTAAAACGGTTACTGTGCGCTTATCTGCTTCCTACTTGGATAATAACGGTGCGGCTCGATACGCGTACTTAGATATTAATGTCAAAGACGCTACCTGCTGCGCTTATGTGCTTGGCACAAACGGGGTCTGCTACCGTATGAGTGACGGTACTTCGGCTCCGAGTTCGCGGCCCGGATGCCAATCCGGTTGGAAACGGGTAGGGGGTGACGAAATCAGAGGCAAGGTGTCTGTCTCTGCCTGGTACGCGGAATCCCACAGTTACACCGTGTACCGCTCGGCCTCGTCGGGTAATGGGGTGATCGGGGCTAACTCGGATAACACGTGGTACACAAACACAGTCATCTCAACCGGCTGGAGCCACGCCGCCTGCGTGCCAGACGACATTTGACATATTAACGATAGGGGAGATAAAAAATTAATCAGTCAGTATTTCTGCCTGTAAGTGCTATTTATACCCATAACTCATTAGGGAGCAAAATTCCAACCTATGAAAAATAAAAGCAGGGTGTAATCGTTAAGGGGGGCGTGTTTCCGTATCAACGGAGTGCGCCCCTCTTTTGTTTGATTTGTATGGCTACTTGTTTTATTTTTTAGTACTTTTGCTCCAAAATTAGATAATCCTTATGGAACAGAAGATTCTACGGACAGAAGATTTGGTGAAAAGATACAGGAACCGCACGGTGGTCAACCATGTTTCGATCGATGTGAAACAGGGCGAAATCGTGGGTTTGTTAGGCCCGAATGGCGCTGGGAAGACCACTACTTTTTATATGACGGTGGGCCTCGTTACGCCCAACGAAGGAAAAATCTTCTTGGATGATATGGAGATTACCAATTTTCCGGTTTACAAACGGGCGCAAAACGGCATTGGGTATTTGGCGCAGGAAGCATCCGTTTTCCGGAAAATGTCGGTGGAAGACAATATCCGTTCGGTGTTGGAAATGACTACCCAATCGCCCGAATACCAAAAGGAGAAATTGGAAAGCCTGATTGCCGAATTCGGTTTGGAAAAGGTACGGAAAAACTTGGGCGACCAACTTTCCGGAGGAGAACGCCGCCGGGTGGAAATCGCCCGCTGCCTGGCCATCGACCCCAAATTCATCATGCTCGACGAACCCTTTGCCGGCGTCGATCCGATTGCCGTACAGGATATTCAACAGATTGTCGGGAAATTGAAACACAAAAATATCGGTATTCTCATCACCGACCACAATGTGCACGAAACACTCAGCATCACCGACCGCGCTTAC
Organism: Candidatus Symbiothrix sp.; assembly: GCA_031261295.1. Classification (GTDB taxonomy): domain Bacteria; phylum Bacteroidota; class Bacteroidia; order Bacteroidales; family Azobacteroidaceae; genus Azobacteroides. The sequence goes on from JAISKT010000056.1 coordinate 2,139, forward strand.
CTGTTATTCGAAGGAAAAGTATTGTTCCAGGGAGTAGCGGAAGAATTGGCGGCCAATCCCATCGTAAGGGAAAAATACCTGGGACGAGACTTCGAACTCCGAAAAAAAGTACTTTGATAGAGCTAAAAACTAAGATAGAACTAAAAACTAAGAACTAAAAACTAAAAGTTGGCTGACGCCTGTTACCGCGCTTCGCGTAACTTTTAGTTTTTAGTTTTTAGTTTTTAGTTTTCTTGATTTTTTGGAAAAAAATCAAGAAAACCGCTAGCGAAGCTACTGCCAACCACCAGGTGGAGCCGTATCCGAGAGCGTCTATTTCGTCTGTTCCGCCGGGAGTATCCTGGTAAAGATAGGCCAGAATAACGCTGACACAATTATTGGTGAAATGCGCTAAGGCCGGAATCCACAGGTTTTTAGTGTAATAAACAAGGTATCCGAAATAAGCGCCCAGCAACAAACGCGGAATAAATCCGTAGAATTGGAAGTGGATGGCGCTGAACACAATAGCGACCGTCCAAATGACTGCATGCGGATTTTTAAGGACCTTGCCGAAGCTGTTTTGCAAAACGCCCCGGAAGATAAATTCTTCTCCTATTCCGGTCAAAACACAGACAATCAAGATGTTAAAAACCAAATCCCACGCGGAGTGGACATAAAGCATTTTTTCCAGTATTTTGCCGTTGGCTTCTTCCATTTCCTTCATCCACTGTTCCACCCCGCTCAACCATTCGGGGAAAACCATCTGTTGATTAACGATATACGTGAAATTCAGGAATGGTACGGCCACCACGACACTTAAAATAGTCAAAGGGATAACCGAAGCCGGAACGGAGGTATCTATTTTAAGATAGTTTTTATAATTGTCACTGAATAGCCAGGCGCAGACAATAGCCGGGAAAATAAACATGAAAATCACCTGGAAGAATTGCATGTTGCGTATCAGGTCGGGATAATTCAACAGGTTTTGCTGTATATCCTGATAGATTTCGGGAGAGAACCCGAACTTCATTAATAAAAAGATGGCGCTCATGAAGGTAGTGGCTAAAAACCCAATGAAAACAACGATACTGAACATTAACAGCTGAATAAAAACAGACGAATCTTTGAAAGCTCCTTTTAAAAGCATAATTTATAATTTATTATTTTAATCCCGGTTGGCAAAATACCGTACAAACTGAATCCTTTCATACAGGGACGCATCCCCGATGGAAGCCTGATTTAATTTTCCCCTGAATTCATCCAACGAATGGAAATTCATACTCACCATCCATTCTTCCAGGCTGCGTTTCATTTGTGCAATTATCTCATTCCCATTCTGATACACCGTACTGCAAATCTGAACGGCCGAGGCTCCCGAAAGAATACACTTAACAATGCTTTCCCAATCGTGTATGCCCGTTGCGGCAGCAATCGAAACTTGCGGCAATTTTCCCGAAACAATGCTTGTCCAGCGCAAGGTGTCGCTTATTTCCGTATGGGAACTAAATACATGACCGGAAGTCATTTGCAGGTGGTTGATGTCGATGTCCGGTTGATAAAAACGGTTGAACAAAACCACTCCGGCTGCACCCGCCGAATGCAATTGGTCCACCAAACTCACCGGATGACTGAAATATTTCCCCATTTTTACGATAACGGGAATATGAACGGCTTCTTTTATTTTTTTGGTAATCCGGATATAGGTTTTTCCCAGCAAATCTATTTCTTCTTCCAAACCGGTATTTAATGCAAATATATTTAATTCCAATGCATCGGCTCCGGCCATTTCGATTTGATGGGCGAATTCAATCCAGGAATCATCCCTGTAACAATTGACACTGGCAATCACCGGGATACGGCAAGCCTCTTTGGTATCCTGAATCAATTTCAGGTAGTTGCTTACTTCATTCGTTTTAAAATAATGGAGGATATAATCATTGGATTCCGGATAATCCCCGTCAATCAGCAAAGCGGCTGCATTGGTTGAAATTTGTTCCTCAAACAGGGATTTCAAAACCAGCGCACCGGCGCCGGCTTTCTCCAATTCCTTGTTTTTATCCACCGTGTCCGTCAATCCGGAACTGGCGATGATAATCGGATTCGACAAGTTCAACCCTGCAAATTTTGTCTCAAATAGAGTTCCCATAATTGTAATTTCTTTCTCCAAACAGTTTAGTTCCTATCCGTACCATTGTACTTCCTTCCTCAATAGCCAAAAGATAATCGTCGCTCATGCCGATGGATAATTCTTTGAAATCTTCTTTTCCGGCAAAATACCGTTCTTTTAATTTTCCAAACAAGCGGGCCAAAGCGGCAAATTCTTCCCGGATTTGCTTTTCATCACCGGTAAAAGTCGCGATTCCCATCAATCCCTTTATATTCAGATGGATAAACGTTTCGTGTATCCGGCTCTCCAACAAATGTTCGATTTCATCGAAAGAGAAACCGAATTTATGTTCTTCCCGGGCGATATGCACTTGCAAAAGTACGTTTATCCGGCGCCGGTTTTTGCCTGCCTGTTCGTTCAGTTTTTCCAGCAATTTCAGGCTATCCACCGACTGAACCGTATCGATAAAAGGGGCGATCTGTTTTACCTTGTTCACTTGCAAATGCCCGATAAAATGCCATTCAATGTCCGGGGGCAGTTGTTCGTATTTGGCCAGCAATTCCTGTACGCGGCTTTCCCCGAACGCGCGTTGCCCGGCATCATAAGCCTCCCGGATGGCCGGCGCCTCATGCAATTTGGAAACGGCTATCAAACGGACAGTGGCCGGCAGTTCTTCCTTTATTCGATTAAATCGCGAAGATATACTCATTCGTTTGTGTCTGCTGTCTTTGTTTTTGCGTCTGCAGAAAAAGGGAATACATCCAAAATCATCGTTTCCGCCACGCTGGCAATGGTGTAATCGGCCATGCTTCCTTTCATTCCTTCTTCCAATACGGCGATGGATTCTTTCAGGTTGGAGGCCTGTACCAGCATTTGAGCGGCAGTTTTCTTTTCAGTCCCACTTTTTTCATCCAACGTAATAAAAAGCACTTTTATCCGGTAATAGCGGTCGCCGTTTTCGTTGAAAAACAGTTCGGCCAGGCGGGCGCGTTTGATGTTGGCTACTGTAAATTCGCCGCTTACATAATGTTTTACTTCCTCAATAATGCGGGCTTCCGCTTCCGTAAATGAAAGCGCATCCACCAAATAGGGTTCCGTTACTTTTTTCAACACCCCGTTTTCCATCATTTTCTCATACGAGACTTTACATTCAAACCAATTCATCTTTGTAGGAGTTAAGAACTAAAAACTAAGAACTAAAAACTAAAAGTTGCGCGAAGCGCGGTAACAGGCGTCAGCCAACTTTTAGTTTTTAGTTTTTAGTTCTTAGTTCAATAGTTTATTTTTTTTTCTTTGTTTTTCCAAATTTCGAACGCTTCTATTGCTTCGTTCCGCAGCATTTTTACGACCGGAATGGAACGTTTGTCTTCCGGCAATTCCAGTTGGCCGTAGATAAAAGAATCGTCAAAACCGATGGCTTTTGCATCCGTTTGGGTGTTTGCGTAATAGATTTTATCAATTCTCGCCCAATAAATTGCCGACAAACACATCGGACACGGTTCGCAGGACGTATATATTTCACAACCCGACAAATCAAATGTTTTCAGTTTTTTAGCGGCTTTGCGTATCGCAGTCACTTCGGCATGGGCGGTAGGATCCACCTTCACCGTCACCTGGTTATAACCGGAAGCCACTTCTTTCCCCTCTTTCACAATCACCGCTCCAAACGGGCCGCCGCCTTCCTCCATACTTTTCAAGGAAAGCCGGATGGCCTTGCGCATCATCATTTTTGAAAAATCACACATAATTTTTTGAGTTAAAAACTAAAAACTAAGAACTAAAAGTTGGCTGACGCCTGTTACCGCGCTTCGCGCAACTTTTAGTTCTTAGCTTTTAGTTTTTAGTTCTTTATTTATTTCTTCGATGTAATCCAGGACTTCGTCCTTTCCTTTTTTGTATTCCGCGGAAGTATAAAAAATCGGCGGAAGTTCTTCCCATGTTTCCAATAATTTATTGAGATAGACTGTTTTATTTTCGTTCAACCGTGAGTGGGAAATCTTATCTGTTTTTGTGAAAATGATTGCAAAAGGAATTCCGCTTTCTCCCAGCCGGTTGATAAAATCCAAATCAATGGGCTGCGGTTCGAGCCGGCAATCCAGCAATACAAAAAGGCAGGTCAGATCTTCCCGCTCATCCAAATATATGTCGATGATTTGCTGGATTTTCTCGCGTCCTTTCTTTCCCCGTTGCGCATAACCGTAGCCCGGCAAATCGACCAAATACCATTCGTCATTAATCAGGAAATGATTGATTAACTGTGTCTTACCGGGAGTGGAAGACGTCATGGCCAAGCCTTTTTTCCCGGTCAGCATATTGATCAGGGAAGATTTGCCCACATTGGAACGACCGATAAAAGCATATTCGGGTTTACCGTCCTGCGGGCACTTGTCCACAGTCGTATTACTGATAATAAATTCGGCTTTTTTTATATTCATCCTGTTCCGTTCAAATTGCAAAGGTATAAAATAAAGCGCATTATTTCACATAAACCCGGCAGGTTTTTACGAATGGGTTCGGTTTGTATTAAATAATGTTAAAAATTAGTACTATGTATTGCATAGTATTATAATTTGATTTATCTTTGCATCGTGAATAAAAATAAGATTAAAATATGGGTACAGACAATGTAAAATCTCAAATGAGGAAAGGAATACTGGAATATTGTATTCTTTTGATTCTGGACAACGAACCGGCTTACGCACCCGATATCATCCGGATATTGCAGGAAGCCAAATTGATCGTTGTGGAAGGTACTTTATATCCTTTGTTGACGCGGCTTAAAAATATGAATTTATTGAGTTACCAATGGATTGAATCTACGCAAGGGCCGCCGCGCAAGTATTATAAACTGACCAAAGAGGGGGAAGAATTTTTAACGGACTTGGGCGCCGCCTGGGACGAAATAAGTGAAACAATCAATCATTTGAAAAAAATAAAAAAGGATAGAATATGAAAAAGACATTAACAGTGAATCTCAACGGCAGAGTATTCAACATTGATGAAGACGCTTACCAATTATTGGATAATTATTTGAAAAACCTTCGTATCTATTTCCGGAACGAAGACGGTCAAGCCGAGATATTAGCCGATTTTGAAGCAAGAATCGAGGAATTGTTCAGCGACCGTGTCCGCTTGGGGTACAATGTCATTGACATCGAACAAGTAGAAAAAGTGATTGCCCAAATGGGCCGTCCCGACGATTTCGGTGAAAGTGAAAAGAACGAAGAAAACAAAAAAAGTGAACATAAGGAAAAGACAACTTCTCCTTTTTTTACTGTAAAAAAGAAATTTTACCGCAATCCCGATGATAAGATGTTTGGCGGTTTATGTTCCGGATTGGCCGCTTATTGCGATTGGGATGTGTTGGTCGTTCGTATTATCGCGACTGTCCTGGTTTTTGTCACTTCACTCTGGATTGTCCCCGTTTATCTGGTAGCCTGGTTACTCGTCCCGGAAGCCCGGACGGCCCAGCAAAAATTGGAAATGCAAGGCAAACCCATTACGGTAGAGAATATTGGCAAAACAGTGGCTGCCGGCGTTGAAGACCTCAAAAAAAAACAAAATGACGGTTGTCTGGGTTCCTTTGTCAACTTCATGGTCGCTTTTTTCAAGGTCTGTTTGGTCGGCTTAGGCATCTTAATCGGGATACCGCTTGTTTTTTTCTTAGTTATCATGATTATCGTATTATTTGCCGCCGTTTTTGGCGTAAGTACCGGGCTTTTAGCCGGAGGACTCTCAGTTCCCTGGGCGGAAAACTCTCTTCTCTTGTTCAATCATCCGGTTTTGGCAACCATCGGGTTGTGTCTGATCATCGGAATTCCATTGGTGGCTTTGGTTTACAGCATTGTGTCTTATTTGTTCAAACTCAAACCGGTACACAAAGGAGTGAAATGGGCGGGATTGATTGCCTGGATCGCTGCTTTGATTTTGGTGGCCTGTTCCGGATTCCAATTTAACGGAGAGAATTTGCGTTCTTCTCTCCGTGGTTGGAACTCGAATAAATTTTACGAATATACGATTGAAGGAAACGGCATCCGGGCAGACCGGACAGAGTCGCTGTCCCTTGTGGATTTCATTGAATTGGACGACAACCTGATTGCCGATGTCCGGATTGAACAAGTGAGTACCGGAGAAACGTCGTTGCACATCACCGGCGACTCCAACTTGATTGATAAAATAGAAGTAAAGCAGGACGAGCAAGGCAAACTGGCGCTTTCAACTACCGATAATTATTATTTAAAATCCAAGACTCCGATTGTCATTTGTTTACGCACACCTGATTTACACGGAATAAAAGTAGAAACAATTGGCAATATTCATCTGCCGGGCGCTTTCAAAACCGACTATTTTGCCATTGCAATGGAAGGCGCCGGGAAATTGCGGGCGGATAGTTTGTACAGCAATGAATTGACGGTAAAAACGGAAGGAGTAGGCGCGGTAACCTTAGCGGGCGCCACCCGGAATGCCACGTTTGAACTCGAAGGCGCCGGTTCAATAAACGCCTTGGAATTGCTTTCGGATTCGGTGTATGCCCGGTTGGACGGAGTCGGTTCCATCAAATGCAATCCGGTACAACATTTGTATGGGAATGTAAACGGAGTCGGTAAAATCACGTACAAAACAGAACCGCAAACAAAAAATGGAGGGGTTTTCGGGGTTGGCAAAATCGGATTGGATTAAATTTGTCTATAATTTTATTATCTTTGCAACATAGAAAACAATAAAGGATATTTTATTATGCAACACCTAAGTATAGATGGTATATTAAATGAAATTATGCTGTTGTCTGATAATGAAAGACAACATTTATATGCACGGATGCAAAAAGAATTCAGTCAAGGGAAAGAAATCGTTGCTTATACGACATTGGGAAAACCCCTTACTCGCGCGCAATACATTGAAAAGATTGATAGAGCTATTGCACAAGCAGATAGAGGCGAATTATTAACCGATGACGAATTGCAAAAAGAAATTGAAACATGGTAAAAAAGTACACTGTTAAGTGGATTTTAAGTATATTTCACATGGCTCAAAATCCTGAAAAATTGATAAATTTAACCTTCTGAATAATGGCTTTAATTAAATCGGTACGGGGATTTACTCCTCAAATTGGCGAGAATGTATTTTTGGCAGAAAATGAAACTATTATCGGAGATGTTGTAATCGGAAACGATTGCAGCATCTGGTATAATACCGTATTGCGGGGTGATGTCAATTCCATCCGGATTGGAAACCGGGTGAATATCCAGGACGGCGCAGTGGTTCACACGTTGTATAAAAAATCGGTGGCCGAAATTGGCGATGACGTTTCCATCGGTCACAATGTGACGATTCACGGAGCGAAGATTGAAGCCGGCGCCTTGATTGGGATGAATGCCGTGGTATTGGACCATGCCGTAATCGGTGAAGGAGCTTTAGTCGCTGCGGGTTCGGTCGTACTGAGCGGAACGATAGTAGAACCGGGCAGCATTTACGGTGGTGCGCCGGCCAAGTTCATCAAGAAAATTGATCCGGAACAATCGAAAGAAATCAATCAGAAAATTGCAAAGAATTACTTAATGTATGCCGGCTGGTACAAAGAGGAATAAAAATTTGATTACTACTCAACCCCATTAAATACTAATTCAGAGTACTCGTCTTTGCAAGCGCAATGAAACAAACGACATGGCGATTAACGGCTTATCATGAGATTTCGAGCGTAGCGAGAAATCTCATGATGAGCGTTAAGCAGTTAAATTAGTATTTAGCGGGAGCTGAGTAGTAACAAAATTTGTTTTTCAATTAAAAACTTGGATAATTCTGTTTTTTTAGGGAGCGATTTGTATCACTCATTTAAAAATTCCAAATTAGCCTCTCCGAATAACAGCTTTAAGATTTTATCTCTTTTTTCGCCTGCTAATTTGATTTGAAGAATAGCTTCTGCCGGTTCTGATTTGCCGTTTAATTCCTTTTTTACATAAACATGAGGATAAGTCAATAAATAGAGCACATCAACACCCAACGCTTTTGCGATTATCACAAGTTCACAGACTTTTAACTCACGTTTTCCACGTTCTATATTGCTGATTACAGAGGCATCCACATGAAGTGCATTAGCAATAAACTCTTGACTAATACCTTTTTCTTTTCTGATATTGATAATATTTTCAACTACATTCATGACTTTAAATTTAATTGATTAATTATCAACTATATATGATATTTTTATAATAAATAAGTTAATATCACATTTTAATATTGCTAAAATCACAAATTATTTACTATATTTGCAAAATCTTATATTTATATTATGTTTATATCTCAAAAAAGTAATAATGTTTTTACTTCATTCCTTGAATTATTGAAGGTAAAGCATACCAAGGAATTTTCTACCAAGTATTTCAATGAGCATCCGCATAAATACAATTTATTCGGTCTTTCCAAAATGCTGTCCGATTATGGAATTGCAAATGCAGGAACAAAAATTGCAGACAAGCAAACTGACCTGTTTAATATCGAACTCCCGTTTATTGCTCATCTCGGTAGTGAGTTTGTAGTTGTATATAAAATAGATACGGATAAAGTTCATTATCTGTGGAATGGTAAAAATACGTCTATTCCGGTAGATGATTTTTTTCAGGCTTGGACAGGCATTATTCTTTTGGCCGAACCCACTCCCGATTCCGTAGAACCGGAGTATAAAGAGCACTGGAAAAAAGAATTATTGAATTCCATTCAAAACTATTTATTACTTTTTTCCGGAAGTTTGCTTCTCGTATTAGCCT
>JAISKT010000082.1 GCA_031261295.1 Candidatus Symbiothrix sp.
TGGGTATCCGCTGGTTTGATATTGTGCGTTTAAAATTACTTCCTCAGGTGATTGCAGCCAGAGTGGTAGGCGATTATCAAGTGAATCAATATTGGGAAAATAAATTGAATCCCACGTTCACAGCGCCCAATATGCTTGAGACCCGCTATCTGGCTCCTATTCCACAAAGCGCATTGCTTAAAAATCCACACTGGGAACAGAATGCAGGTTATTAATTAATCCAATAAGTTTAATAGAAAGAGTGTTCCGTAAAGGGGCACTCTTTCTTAAATTCTACAATGGTGCGTAAAAACAAACATACTCTATTCAAGCTGATTGCTATCCTGCTCCCTTTTCTGGCGCTATTTCTATTGGAAATATCCTTAAGGGTTTTTCACTACGGCTATAATACCCATTTATTCATTGAATATCCGCAAAATCCCGACTATTACGTATTCAACTCCGATGCCTCGAAACGCTACTTTCTGGATAGGACTTTTGCGCCTGTGGGCAACCGGGAATTGTTTAAGAAAAAGAAAGCTCCCGGCACCCTTCGTTTCTTTGTACTGGGCGAATCAACCACGATAGGTTACCCTTATTTCCATAACGCTTCTTTTCACCGCCAACTGCTCTACCGCTTGATGCATGCGTATCCCGAACACACTTTCGAGATGATCAATCTTTCGCTTACCGCTGTCAATTCCTACACAATCAAAGGCTTTGCCGAAGAACTGACAAAATACCAGCCGGATGCTGTATTAATATATGCAGGTCAGAACGAATACTATGGAGCGCTGGGCACTGCTTCTACGCAAAAAATCGGCTCTAACCCTGCCGTAGTCAACACTGTCCTTAAACTGCGCCAACTGAAAATGGTGCAATTAGGCATGGACGGATATGCCGGCTTGGCTCGCCGTTCTCCATCCAATTCGCCGAAAACGGAAAAAACCCGGATGGAACTGATGGTGGGCAACCAGCATATAGAACGAGATTCCAAACTCTTCAAAAAAGGCATCCGGCAATTCCGATACAATATGGAGGCAACCCTCGACCGGCTGGAGAAAAAGGGGATTCCTGTGTTCTTTAGCAATGTGGCAAGTAACGTAAAAGACCAGCCGCCGTTTATCTCCGCAATACCCGACAGTATCAATGCCATGTCTTATTATTTGACCGGCTTGGTTGCTTATCAGTCGCGGGAATTCAGCGAAGCGGCAACTTTATTCAATGAAGCCAAAGATTTTGACCTGTTGCGCTTTCGTGCGCCCGAAGAAATAAACCAAACGATAGTAGAACTATGTTTGGAACACCCCAATACCTATTTTGTGGATACAAGGCAGGCAATGGAGGACAAGGTAGCGCATCACCTGTTGGGCGATGAACTGTTTACCGACCATGTACATCCCAACCAGAAAGGATATGCCATCATGGCGGACGCTTTCTACCGCAAGATTCAAGAGAGTCACTTGCTCCCTCCGCCTCTTCAAGAGATGAGCGCAGACGAAGCAGTGCAAAACATGCCCTTTTCGCCCATTGACTCTATCGCCGGTGAACTCAGGATTTGGCAATTAAAAGCACACTGGCCCTATTCAGACGACCGGTATTTAAATAAACCTTTGCCCGACAGCGCCATAGAAGAAAAATTAGCTGTTCGTTTGTTCCGGAGAGAAGAAGACTGGCTCTCCGTTCACAATACCTTGTATGAGGCGTATATCCAAAATAATCAATTGGAGCAAGTCGCTAAAATAGCGGAAGCTATCGTTTTGGAATATGCCGAAGACCCTGTCTTTTACGAACAGACCGCGATGATTTATGGCGATACAGGCCATACGGAAAAAGCCGCTTTCTATATGAATGGCGCTTTCCACTTGGCGCCTACCTTTGAACGGGCGCATTATCTTTTCGTTTTTTACCTGATGATGGACAAGCCGGAGCTTGCAACGCCTTTCATAGATTATGCCCTTGCGCATAATACGAAAGGCATTCCATTAGATGCTTTCAAATCGTTAGTTGAGCGCGTGATTATCCAAAAGCAACAATTGGACAAGGATTCGACCAATGTGACGCTCATGAATGAAATAGCGACTACTTACCGGCAAATGGATAATCGCAACGGAGCCGGGAAGTACATCAACAAAGTCTTGCAACAAGACCCGAAGAATCGGGACGCTTTGGAAATGAATAAGAATTTAAACTGATATGCGAATAGTTGTAAAACATAACATTGTGATAGTGTGTACCTTGTTATGCTACACCCTGTATATGTGGTTGTGGGTAAATCCGTCCTTGTATTTAATTAAAGGGTATCGCGAGTTTTTTACCGACAGCTATTTTTTAATCCGTTTTTTAGAGATACCCGGCGAGCCGTCCGAATATGTTTCACGCCTGTGCATCCAATTATACAATTATCCGCTTGTCGCGTCCCTTCTTATTTCGGCTCTTTTAACCGCTATTTACCTTACAGGCAGGCAGGTATTCAAAAAGAATTGGATAGCCGCTTTGCCTGTTTTCCTACTGATGCTGATGCACAACCGGTACGAGCATGCTATTCGATTGGATGTCGATGTGCTGGTTTTATTCATCGCTCTTTATGGCTTTGTCCGCGCTTTTCGAAGCCGTAGATGGGTAGTGTGCCTCGCTTTCCCCATCCTGTTGGCTGGTGTGCTTTATCTCAATGGCATCCTGCCGGCTCTATTGTTTGTGATAACCGGTTTTAGTCTGTGCCTGCTTGAGAGGAAGGGCGATGCGATTCAATGGATAGGACTGATTGCCGGGATAGCGCTGACAGGTTTTGTGTTTCGTTCGCTGTTTTATCTGTCCTTCCACGATTTGCGTCAGGAAGTAGCCGACCTTTTGCGGATTTATCCCTTGGCTTATTTACCTTTTGTGCTTTACGGAGTTATATGCCTGCTTCCTTTTCTATCCCTTATCCATCTTCCGTTCAAAAACAAGAAGATAAAGCCGGTTTATATAGAAAGTACGGTCGCTTTGACCGCTTGTTTGCTCTTGGTTTTCACTTTGAACCGGGAAGACAGAATCGGACTATCCGTTCAGCATTATGCCCGTACCGAAAACTGGGAAAAGGTATTGAAATATGCCTCCAAATCCGAATATCCCGATAAGGATATGGTTATCTATACCAACGAAGCACTCTATCATACCGGCAAAATATATACCGATTTGTTTTTATATAATCAAAGTCTGGGTTCTAAAGGATTGCTGAGCGCTCAGATTTCTAATTTTTCCGAAATAGTTCCCAATCAGGACATCTTCCTCCATTTGGGAGCCTTGTCTTTATCTATCATCTGGGGAACGGAAGCTACCAATGTGTACGGAGCCAATCCATACGTGCTAAAAAATCTGACCAAAGCCTATATTGCCGGCGGTTATTTGCCCGAAGCGCGAAAGACATTGAATCTCTTAGACCATACCCTTTTTCAACAGCAATGGGTGAAACGCTACCGGAGATTGGTCAACGACACCTCCCTGATAGCGCAAGATGCCGAATTGAATACCTGCCGGCAAGCTCAGGCGCCGGTAGCCGTAGTTTCTACGCAAAGCGCCCTGATGAATCTGTACTTGCTGGCAAAAGACACCCATTGGAACAAAATGGCATACGACTATCTGTTGACAGCCGCTTTGCTTGATAATAAAATAGATAATTTCGCTTCCTTCCTGAGCCGGTTAGGCGAATATGGCTATACCTCTATCCCCAAACTCTATTTTGAAGGAATTATCTATCACAGCCTGTTTGCGGAGGAAAGCCCTATCGACATCCGTAATTTCACATTCGACACAGGCGTTATCGACCGCTTCGAGGCTTTTTGCAGGGATTTAGTGAAGGCACAGCAGAATCCCGCTAAAGCGAAAGAGTGGATGGAAAAAAAGTATAAAGACACCTATTGGTATTATATCCTTTACCAAAGCAATCTCTCTCCGGAAGCTAAAAGAGATGCTTATGAAAGGATGATTCTTATATAAACAAAGTCATGAAAAACACTATCAACATAACACTCCTCTTATTCCTGTGCCTCCTCTGGACAGGATGCAACTCCGTTCCGGTTATAGACGATGCGGAGCAGGAAAATCGCCTGCCGCAACTTTTTCCCGATTATACCGGTATTGTGATACCTCCCAATTTGGCGCCCCTTAATTTTGAAATCAAAGAAGCGGGCGACAAGTTTTTGGTGCAGATAGTTGGCGAGGAAGGGGAAACGCTCAATGTTTACCAATCGAGTCCGAAAATACAACTTCCTCCCAAAGCATGGAAAACCCTTCTGCAAAGCAATAAAAACCGGACATTATCCATCCATATATTCATCCGCAAAGGCGAGCAATGGCATCAATTCCAAACTATCCAAAACAGCATTGCCGAAGAAACGATTAATCCTTACCTCTACTATCGCGATATTGTACCCACCAACGGTCTGTGGAACTATATGGCGATGCACCAGCGTAATTTAGAGAATTTCACAGAGGAAGAACTTTTTACCAACTACCGCATCGACCATAATTGCATGAATTGCCATACTTTCAACCGCAACAATCCTCACGAATGGTTATTCCACGTAAGAGGAAGCAATGGCGGAACCGTTATCTGTAAAGATGATGCTATCCGGAAGATGGTATTTCCGCTTCCTGAAGTACTTTCGGCAGGAGCTTATTGCAATTGGCATCCCGATGGAAAGAAAATAGCCTTTGCCGTAAACCAGATTAAACAGAACTATTATTTGTCGGGATATGCCGATAAGATGAAAGAGGTCTTCGATTTGGAATCGGATATTGTAATTTACGATACGGAAACCAATACTATCTCTAATTTTCCGCAAATAGCCTCCCCCACTGTACGTGAAAATCTGCCGGTATGGTCGGCAGATGGCAAGATGATGTATTTTGTGTCTGCCACTGCTTACGAACAAGACATGCCCAATGAGGACAATGTTTACAGTCTTATGCAAGTGACATACCATTCGGAAACCAACCAAGTTGGAGAGCCTGAACTGCTGATAGCGAGCGAGGAAATAGGCGGAAGCATAGCCTTCCCCACCGTTTCACCCGATGGACGGTTTATGCTTTTCTGCGTAGCTGATTTCGGATATTTCCCGGTAAACAACAAATCGGCTGATATTTATATCATGGATTTGCAGACAAAAGCCTATCACAAAGCCCCTATCAACAGTCCGGAAAGCGAAAGCTATATTTCCTGGTCGGATAATAGTCGCTGGTTTGTATTCAGCAGTCGCCGCTTAGACGGAATGACCAGCAAGCCCTTTATCTGCCATATTAATGCAGAGGGGACATTTTCAAAACCCTTCATTATTCCGCAAAAAGAAGCAGATTATTATACGATAGACCACCGCAACTTCTCCCGTCCGGAATTATTGAGTGACAGGGTAAGCCTCAACTTCGGCGACTTGCAGCCTGCTATCTTCGGCAAGCCTGTTGTGGCAGGGTTTCAAATAGAACAAGCGGCTAATCGTCAATAAGGAAAGAATGATAACAAAGAAAGAAAATATTGAATTCGGCATGACGCTTACACTGGTTCTTTTAGTAATCAGTTGGTGGTTGGACAAACAATGGCTTGGAACGGCTATTCTCTGCTTGTTGGTTTGCCTGCTGTTTCCTTGTTTATATACTCCTTTTACGAAGATTTGGTTCGGATTGGCAAAAGGATTGGAAGGAGGGATGTCGAAAGTCATTTTGTTCTTGATTTTCTTTTTAGTGATTACTCCCGTTGCCGGTATCCGGCGTATGCTTGGAAAAGATTCATTAAATTTACGTAACTTTGCCAAAAATAGCAAGAGTATATGGGTCGAAAGATTTCATAGCTACACCAAGAATGATTTGAATAAACAATTTTAACGCATAGAAATATGGAATTTTTAAGAGAGTTTGCAGCGTTTCTTCGTGAACGGAAGAAGTATTGGTTAATTCCGCTATTAGTCATTTTGCTGCTTTTTTCGTTGCTTATTGTCTTGACGCAAGGAACAGCCTTAGCGCCTTTTATCTATTCCATCTTCTGATTCATGAAAGCTATCCTCGGCATATCGGCATTCTACCACGATAGCGCAGCGGCGTTGTTAATCGACGGACAAATAGTTGCAGCGGCTCAGGAAGAACGATTTACCCGGATAAAGCATGACCCGTCCTATCCCGAACATGCCATTGACGAAGTACTGCGTTTAGCCGGATTGTCGGGAAGCGATATTTCCGAGGTTGTATTCTACGAAAAACCTTTTCTTAAATTTGAACGTTTATTGGAAACCTACCACGCCTTTGCTCCTCAAGGCTTTTCGAGTTTTGCCAAGGCAATGCCGGTATGGCTCAAAGACAAGCTCTATACCAAATCCAAGCTGAAGAAACGCTTAGCCGCACAAGACATAAATGCGCCATTGTTTTTTACCGAACATCACCTTTCTCATGCCGCCTCCGCTTTTTATCCGTCCCCTTTTGAAGAAGCCGCTATTCTCACAGTCGATGGCGTAGGAGAATGGGCAACTACAACCATTGCGCATGGAAAAGGGCATACGATAACCGTTCTGAAGGAATTGCATTTCCCTCACTCCATCGGTTTGCTCTATTCCGCCTTTACGTATTATTGCGGATTCAGAGTGAATAGCGGGGAATATAAGTTGATGGGACTGGCGCCCTATTCCTCGAAGCAATCACCACGAGTCCAACAGTATGTTCGCCGGATAAAAGAAAACATGGTCGATATCCGCGAAGACGGCTCGATACTCCTGCAAATGAATTACTTTGATTTTGCTACCGGTTTGGAAATGACATGCAATAAACGGTGGACTCAACTTTTCGGTATCCCAAAACGAGCGCCCGAAAGTGAAATCGCACAGGAATACATTGACCTCGCCTTGGCAGCCCAGTTGATTACAGAGGATATCCTGCTGAAATTAGCTGCAACTGCCAAAGCAATAACCGGCTCGTCCAACTTGGTGATGGCAGGCGGTGTAGCCCTCAATTGTGTAGCCAATGCCCAACTGCAAACAAGCGGATTATTCCAAAATATATGGATACAACCGGCTGCCGGTGATGCCGGAGGAGCGCTGGGCGCCGCCTTGGCAGCATGGCATATCCGGCATCAGCAAACGCGCAAGCCTGCCGAAAACGACAGCATGTCGGGCGCTTATCTGGGCACGGAATTTTCCAATAAAGACATAGCCCGGTTTATTCGTAAAAAAGAAATAGATGCTGTCTATTATCCGGAGGAAGAAATCTATACCGTAATAGCCGGTTTATTAAATGAGGGAAATATCATCGGTTTAGTACGGGGACGTATGGAATACGGTCCTCGCGCTTTGGGAAACCGCTCCATTATTGCCGACCCGCGGAATATCGAGATGCAGAAGAAACTCAATAGGAAAATCAAGTTCAGGGAAAGCTTTCGCCCCTTTGCTCCGGCGGTGCTGGAAGAAGACGCCTCGGAATATTTCAACCTGAATTTTCCGTCACCTTATATGCTGATGACTGCGCAACTATCCGAAAAATACAGGCTTCCATTGCCGGACGGATATGAAAATTTGCCCTATATGGATAAGCTCTACACGCTTCGTTCCCGTTTTCAAGCGATAACGCATGTTGATTTTTCAGCTCGTGCGCAAACCGTTTCTGCCCAAACGAATCCTCCGTTCCACGCTCTCATTACAGCCTTCAAATCGCTTACCGGATGTGGTATGGTGGTCAATACCAGCTTTAATGTACGAGGCGAACCAATCGTCTGCTCCCCGGAGGATGCCTATAACTGCTTCTTAAACACAGACATGGACTGTTTAGTGCTGGAAAACTATGTCATCCGAAAACCGGCGAAAAAACAACCCGATACAATAAATACATCTAAATAAACAATTTAATTTAATTATCATGGAAAGAACAAAACGATTTATGCTCAGCGAACAAGAAATTCCGACTCAATGGTACAACATTGCAGCGGATATGAAAAATAAACCCATGCCCTTGCTGCATCCGGGTACCAAACAGGCGATGAATCCCGAAGATTTATTTCCGATTTTTGCCCAAGAAATATCGAAACAGGAACTCAATCAGGTGGATGCATGGATACCTATTCCGGAAGAAGTGCGCGAACAGTATAAAGTATATCGCACTACGCCGCTGGTACGCGCTTATGGTTTGGAAAAAGCCTTGGATACGCCTGCACACATCTATTTCAAAAACGAAAGCGTAAGTCCGGTGGGTTCGCACAAACTCAATTCGGCATTGGCGCAAGCTTATTATTGCAAAAAAGAAGGCGTTACCAACATCACTACTGAAACAGGCGCCGGTCAGTGGGGTACGGCTTTGGCGTACGCCGCTAAGGTGTTCGGATTAGAGTTGGCGGTATATATGGTCAAAGTGAGCTACGAACAAAAACCCTACCGCCGTTCGCTGATGCAGACCTGGGGAGCGCAGGTAATTGCTTCGCCCAGCATGTCCACCAAATCGGGACGTAAAATTTTGACCGAAATACCGAATTATCAGGGAAGTTTGGGAACGGCTATTTCGGAAGCGCTCGAATTGGCGATGCAAACGCCCAACTGCAAATATACTTTGGGCAGCGTGCTGAATCATGTCACACTGCATCAAACGGTTATTGGATTGGAAGCCGAAAAACAGATGGCGTTGGCAGGCGAATATCCCGATATCGTGATTGGATGTTTCGGTGGAGGTTCGAACTTTGGCGGCATTTCGTTTCCGTTTATGCGCCACAACCTTTTGGGCGGGAAGAAAACGCGCTTTATTGCTGCCGAACCGTCATCCTGTCCGAAACTGACCCGCGGTGTGTTCCACTACGATTTTGGCGATGAAGCAGGTTATACGCCTCTGATACCGATGTTTACGCTTGGACATACGTTTGCTCCGGCACATATTCATGCAGGCGGATTGCGCTATCATGGAGCAGGAGCGATTGTGAGTCAATTAATCAAAGATAAATTGATGGAAGCAGTCGATATTGACCAATTGGATTCATTTAAAGCAGGTGTTTTGTTTGCTCAAACAGAAGGCATTATTCCCGCACCCGAATCGGCGCACGCCATTGCAGCAACCATCAACGAAGCTTTGAAAGCCAAAGAAGAAGGTGTGGCAAAAACCATTTTATTCAACCTTTCGGGACATGGATTGATTGACATGACGGCTTACGACTTGTATTTAGCGGGCGATTTGGCGAATTATTCCGTACCGGACGAAGAAATCCGGAAAAACATCAATGAATTGGAAGGATTGGGATAAGGACAAAAAAACTGTATTTAATGGAAAAAGGTCAGAATTGTTTTTCCAATTCTGACCTTTTCTAACCTTTAAAATATCTTCCGGTAACTATGACAATAAGGCTGTGTGCCTTTATGCTCGTAATATTGCTGATGATAATCCTCCGCTTTCCAAAAAACAGATGCCGGTTGCAGTTGGGTAGCTACCCGGTAGCCTTTTGCTTCCAAAATGCCGGTGTATTTTTCCGCAATCGCTTTTTCTTCCTCATTGTTGTAGAAAATACAAGACAAATACTGCGACCCAATGTCGGGACCTTGACCGTCGGTTTGGGTGAAATCGTGCGTTTCAAAGAAAAGTTTCATCAAATTTTCGTAATTCGTTTGAGTGGCATCATACGTGACTTCCACACATTCCAGATGTCCTGTTTCGCCGGTACAAACCTGTTTATAAGTCGGATGAACAGTATGTCCACCCATAAAACCAACGGCAGTAGCAATTACTCCGTCAGCTTTCATAAAATGATATTCAGTACCCCAGAAGCATCCGGAAGCAAAATAAGCTTTGTTTGTATTCATTATTTTTTATTTATATTATGGCTTCTTGATAACTGTTCTGTTCGTTTTTATTTATTTCTTTTAATTCTATTGCAATCACAAAAGGCTGCGGATGTTGCCCTATATTCGCGGGAAGAATAATATCGTAGTACGATGATCCGAATTTATCCCGGTAATAGCTGCCTGTTTTGCCTTCACCTTTTATTTTGGCGACTTCTTGGGTCTGCAAAAATTCAGCTTTGCCAATCACGTAAAGCATGTCTTTGTTTTTACTTTTTGGAATTTTTACCCGCAACAGATTATTCACCGGTTTATTAAATACGGTCAGGTAAATCGTATCGCCTTTTTGAGTAGAGTAACCCCAATCCTGTTTTTCCAGCAACGAATGATGTACTCCGTAAACGGCTTCGCTGTTGATTGCCATCCATTCGCCGATTTCTTCGGCAACGGCGGTTTCTTCCGGACGTATGTTCCCTTTCCCGTCAGGTCCGAAATTTAAGACAAAATTGCCGTCCAGCGAATTGGTCTTTACCATCATTTCGATCAGTTCGTAAGGTGTTTTTACATAACTCAGCGACCAGTCGTGGTGATAGCCCCATTGATTTTCGGGAATCGTCATCACACATTCCCAATCATTTCCTTTGGTTTCGTTCAAGTCGGCAGGCAGATTCCGTTCAAATCGCTGGTCGTAATCGTCAATCAGGTCGCCGTTGCTGTCGATGTGGCGGCTGCCGTATTCGTCGGCCCGGAAACGGCTGCCGATAACCAAACCGGGGTGCATGGCCCGCAGTTCTTCGCCAAGAGTATCTACCCAGGCCGCTTCTTTTGTCCAAGCCTCGTCCCATGAGCCGTCGAACCAAAGTCCTTTGATTGGCGGATAATTGGTTAAAAGTTCTATCAGTTGATTTCTTGTAAATGTCTTAAACGTTTCATAACGGGCTTTCTCTTCATCTGTTTTTGCAACCGCAGCCCGATAGCCCGGATGATTCCAGTCTATA
>JAISKT010000090.1 GCA_031261295.1 Candidatus Symbiothrix sp.
GGCAATACCGATATCGAAGACCTCAAAAGCAAAGCGGAAGAAAACAAAGATGCTTTGGCCGCGCTGATGATTACCTATCCTTCCACGCACGGTATTTTTGAAACCAATATCGTGGAAATATGCCGAATCATTCATGCCAACGGCGGACAAGTCTATATGGACGGCGCCAACATGAACGCACAAGTGGGATTGACCAACCCCGGATTTATCGGGGCGGACATCTGCCACTTGAATTTGCACAAAACTTTCGCCATTCCCCACGGTGGCGGCGGCCCCGGCGAAGGCCCGATTTGCGCAGCCAAACATTTGATTCCGTTCTTGCCCGCACATCCTGTGAAAGACGATTCATCATTGAATACCGTTGCCGCTGCTCCTTTCGGCAGTGCAGGCATCCTGCCCATTACTTACGGATACATCCGCATGATGGGTGCGCCGGGATTGGCCTTGGCAACCGAAATTGCCATTCTGAACGCCAATTATTTAGCAGCTAAGTTGGAAAAAGCCTACGGCATCGTTTACAAAGGCGCTCAAGGACGGGTGGGTCACGAACTGATTTTAGAATGTCGGAACATCAAAGATTATTCGGGCATCACCGAAACGGACATCGCCAAACGTTTGATGGACTTCGGATTTCACGCACCAACCCTCTCTTTTCCTGTTCATGGAACGTTGATGATTGAGCCGACCGAAAGTGAAAGTCTTCGGGAATTAGACCGTTTCGTTGAAACCATGCTGATCATTCGCGAAGAAATCGACGAAGTGGCGCAAGGCCAAGCTGACAAGGCCGACAATGTGCTGATTAATGCACCGCATCCGCAATATGAAGTTTGCGCCGACGAATGGAAACACGCTTATTCGAGAAGCAAAGCCGCATTCCCGTTAGATTGGATTCAGGAAAACAAATTTTGGATGAATGTGGCGCGTGTTGACAATGCTTTTGGAGATAGAAATTTGGTTCCGGTACAATGTGATTGTGATTAAAAATGTTTAAAAATTCATTTAAAGCAGAACAAGTTAATCATTTTTTTCGTTACTTTGTAACTGAATAGGTGAATTTAATATTTAATCAATTAATAATTGCAGTTATGTTAAACAAAAAACTTTTAAAATTTGCATTAATTATTCCAGCCTTAGCCGGATTGTGTGTGATGGCAAGCGTTCCTAACTTCTCAATGCAGACAGATGAAAAAGTCTTGTCTGACGTTAAAGATGAAATCACTATTGACAAAACAGTTCATGATTTTGGTACGGTAAAAGAAGCGGATGGAGAACTAAACGCAACCTTTACCATTACAAATAAGACAAAGACGCCTATCGTTTTGACGAATGTTTCAGCGTCTTGCGGTTGTACTACCCCAACATGGACCAAAGAACCGATTGCACCGGGCAAAACCGGCACAGTGGCTGCCACATATAACCCGCAAGGTCGTCAATTAGGACCGTTCGAAAAAACAATTACCATTTTTACAAGTGGAACTCCGGAAAGAATTACAGCTAAAATTAAAGGCATAGCAGAGTAACAATGCTAAAAACAAGAAATTAAGAGTTGAGGGTTAAACTTTTATTGTTTTAATTCTTAACTCTTAATTTATTTTAATCCCAACTGAAAATCTGATATTAAAAATAAATTAGATACGTATGAAAACAAAATATTACCTGCTCTTCAGCGTTTTTTTAATTACCTTGTCAGTGTTTACGTCTTGTAACAAAGGAGAGGTAGCAACTGATTCCGAATTTCTGCCTTACATCAGCGCCTATACCGGCGGATTGATTTATCCTTCGTCGACCATTCGCATCGAATTGGTAAACGAGCAAGCTGACGTAGAGCCTAATACGGAAATAAAAGACAATCTGTTTTCATTTTCTCCCGCCATCCAAGGGAAAGCCTATTGGTTGGACAAACGCACCATCGAGTTTGTACCCGAAAAAGAAGCATTGAAAAGCGGCGAAACGTATCATGCCCAATTTGCTCTCGGTAAAATTATTAAAATAGATAAAAGGCTCAAAACCTTCAATTTCTCATTCAAAATCGAAGATAAAAAGTTTGAAATCCAAGTCAACCCTTTGGATATTTACGACCCGGAATTGGTATCGGTCAGCGGAGAAATTTATTTCAGCAGCGCGATGGAATTGGATGTTGTAAAGCAGGCCTTTTCTGTCGCGACAAACAATAAACAATCGCTTTCATTTGAGATGGAAGCAGCCGGTAATGCCCAAACTTTTCGATTTTTAATTGAAGATATCCGACGGGAAAAATCCGATTTGGTGTTGAAAATAGCCCTCAACGGAAAGGCTTTAGGCGTTGACCGGATCGTTTCGCAAGAAGTGAATATTCCGGCTTTGGATGTATTCAAAGTGCTTTCGACCGACTTGATTTCGGAACCTGAAAACGGAGTCCGAATTACTTTTTCTTCTCCCATTTATTCCTCGCAAGATTTAAGGGGATTCATTTTGATTCCCGAATTATCCGACTTTACCACGCAGGTGCAAAACAATAAAATCATCCTATATTTCGACCGGAAAAGCATCGGCAAAATTACCGTAACGGTTTATCCGGGCATTAAAAATACCCAAGGCAACCCATTAGAAGACCCTTTTTCCGAAGTTTTGTCGCTCGAAATTCTGAAACCGCAGGTGGAATTACTCAAGTCGGGCAATATCATCCCCACTTCCGACAACCTGATTTTGCCTTTCCGGGCGGTCAATCTGCGCGCTGTTGATTTGCGGGTTATTCAGATTTACGAAAACAATATCCTAATGTTCTTGCAAAACAATCCACTCGACGGCTCCAATGAATTGCGCAGGGCGGGACGGCTGATGTATAAAAAAACCATCCAATTAGACAACGAATCTTCCAAAATGCTTCAGGATTGGCAGAATTATTCCATCGACCTCTCCCAAATTATCAAACAGGAACCGGGCGCCATTTACCGCATAGAGCTTTCTTTCACAAAGGATTATTCGACGTATCCTTGTAAAAATAAAAACGATAAACCGATTTCCGACGACGAATCCGGTAAGCTGACCCCATTGGCCTCGAATTTGCCGGAAGATGAAGCGAGTTTGTGGGACGAGCCGTATCCTTATTACTACAACGATGATTACGACTGGGAATATTACCGCTGGGAAGAACGAGACGACCCCTGCACCCCTTCCTATTATATGCGGTCGGAAAGACGTGCTGCCTGCAACGTAATGGTGTCCAACATCGGCGTTATCGCCAAAGGCAATTCCGACAACAAATGGTGGATAACAACCACTAATATTTTGGATACCAAACCCCTTCCAAATACCGATATAACGCTATACAACTATCAATTACAGGCCATCGCAAGCGCAAAAACGGATGCCGACGGTTTTGCCTTTATGGCGCCGAAAGGAAAACCTTTTGTATTGGTTGCAGCCGCCAATGGACAAAAAACCTATCTCCGTCTGGTAGCGGGAGAAGATAATTCCGTAAGCCGTTTCGATGTTGGCGGAAAAAAGATTGAAAAAGGTTTGAAAGGCTATATTTACGGCGAACGCGGCGTATGGCGGCCGGGCGACACTTTGCATGTTACCTTTATGTTGTACGACCCCGAAAAACGGATTCCGGAAAATCATCCGGTTTCGTTGGAATTGTATAATTCTCAGGGACAATTTTTTAGCAAACAGATACTGACCCAAGGCGTAAATGGTTTTTATACTTTCCATGTCCCAACCCCTGCCGATGCACCAACCGGTTTGTGGAACGCTTATGTGAAATTGGGCGGAACGGCTTTTCATAAGTCCTTACGCATCGAAACCATCAAACCCAACCGACTAAAAATCAACCTGTCCATACCCGGCGAACGGATAAACGCTTCTGCCGGAACAGTTCCCGCTACATTGACCTCTTCCTGGTTGACCGGCGCCACCGCCCATAACCTGAAAGCGAAGGTGGAAATGAAATTGACGAAAACAAAAACCCAATTCAAGGGCTATGAAAAGTATATTTTCAATAATCCGGCCAGCGATTTTTCGTCCGGAGAAACAGATTTGCTTGACGGTACATTGGACGATAACGGTATTGTCAAATTCAATTTGAAAACGCCCAAAGCTGAAAATGCGCCGGGAATGTTGAATGCCAATATCGTATGTCGGGTGTTTGAACAAGGTGGCGACGCCAGTATTTATACGGAAAACATTCCTTATTCGCCATTTACTTCCTACGTCGGGATTGATTTGAATCAGGAGGCGGGCCAATACATCGAAACCGATACCGAACACCGTTTCTCGGTGGTTACGGTCAATGCGGATGGTAAACCGGTAAACCGGAATAATTTGGAATACAAGATATACAAGGTAAATTGGAGCTGGTGGTGGGAAAACAGCGGCGAATCTTTTGCCAATTACGTGAGCAGCTCCACCTACAAACCGGTGGCGGAAGGAACTTTGAAAACGGTAAATGGCAAATCGAGTTTCAATTTTACAGTCAAATATCCCGATTGGGGAAGATACCTCGTTTACATCAAAGACAAAGAATCCGGACATGCTACCGGCGGAACGGTCTTTATTGACTGGCCTTCGTGGCGGGGACGTTCTGACAAAGCCGACCCGGACGGCATCAAAATGTTGACTTTCTCAACGGATAAACCTTCGTACGAAGTCGGCGAAAATATTACCGTAATTATTCCGGCCTCAGCAGGCGGAAACGCTTTGGTAGCCTTGGAAAACGGATCTACGGTGTTGAATCGCGCATGGGTCGCATTATCCGCTGAAGGCGACACAAAATATACCTTCAAGGCAACGGAAGAAATGGCGCCGAATTTCTACATCCACATCAGTCTGTTGCAGCCTCATGCCCAAACGGTCAACGACCTGCCCATCCGAATGTACGGTGTGATTCCCGTCTTGATTTCCAATAAAGAATCGGTCTTGAATCCGCAAATCAATATGCCGGACGTACTTCGTCCCGAAACCGAATTTACGGTCGAAGTCAGCGAAAAAGCAGGGAAACCGATGACTTACACTTTAGCGGTCGTAGACGACGGATTACTTGACCTGACCAATTTCAAAACGCCCAATCCCTGGACGGAATTTTATGCCCGCGAAGCGCTGGGCATCAACACCTGGGATATGTTCGATTACGTGATGGGCGCTTTCGGCGGAAAATATTCGGCTCTATTCAGTGTGGGTGGCGACGAAACTTTGAAACCCGCCAACAAAGCCAATCGTTTCAAACCGGTTGTGAAATATTTAGGCCCGTTCACGCTCAAGAAAGGAGAGAAAAAGTCGCATAAAATTACCTTGCCGGTTTATGTTGGATCCGTTCGCACCATGGTGGTTGCCGGACAGGACGGCGCTTACGGAAATGCGGAAAAAACAACGCCTGTTCGTTCGCCGTTGATGATTTTGTCGACCTTGCCGCGTGTAATCAGTGTGAATGAAGAAATTCTGTTGCCGGTCAATGTGTTTGCCATGGAAAATTCGGTAAAAGACGTTACCGTAAAAGTGGAAACGGCCGGCCTACTTCAAGCAACCGGCGGGAACAGCCAGTCTCTCCGCTTTGCCAAACCCGGCGACGAAATGGTGTATTTTTCAATGAAAACCGGCGCTAAAACCGGCATCGAAAAAGTGACCGTTACGGCAAGCGGTGGTGGAAAAACATCGAAGGAAACCATCGAAATAGACGTCCGCAATCCCAATCCGGCGGTTATTTTGTCGGAAAGTAAATGGATAAATGCCGGAGAAAGCGGAAATTTCAATTACCAATTTACCGGAACAAGTGATGATGAATGGGTTAGACTTGAAGCCTCCCGGATTCCGTCGATAGATGTCGTTCGCCGTTTCGATTACCTGAATCATTATGAGCATTATTGCTCCGAGCAATTGACATCCAAAGCTTTGCCTCTGTTATACATTGGTCAATTCAAGGAAATGGATAAAGAGGAATCGGAATCCATCAAGAAAAATATCAGCGCGGCCATTCGCAATCTTTACGGCAGGCAACTGTCGAATGGCGGAATTGTTTATTGGCCGGGACAAAGTTCCGCCAATGAATGGGTTACAGCTTATGCGGGAACATTCTTGGTCTTGGCGAAAGAAAAAGGCTACGAAGTCAACGATGGTGTATTGAACAAATGGAAAGCGTATCAACGGCAGGAGGCCCGGAACTGGTCGCCCAATACCAATCAATCTGCCGAAGCGTATTATGTCCGGGATTCGGAATATAATCAGGCTTACCGGCTTTACAGTTTGGCCTTGGCGGGCACTCCCGAATTGGGCGCCATGAACCGATTGAAGGAAATGAAAAATTTATACCTGCAAACCAAGTGGTGTCTGGCGGCGGCTTATGCTCTCAGCGGCAAAACTCAACCGGCAGAAGAGTTGATATTCAATCAACAAACTGCCATTGCACCTTATTATTCGCGCTATACCTACGGGGCTGCCTATCGCGACGAGGCAATGGTGCTCCAAACCTTAGTAGCCATGGGGCGTTTGGATGAGGCTTTCAAACAGGCGCAAAGCGTAGCGAAAAATCTGTCCGAACAATATTATTTCGATACGCAAACAACGGCATATACCTTGGTAGCGATGGGCGCATTGTCGGAAAAACTATCCGGGACGATTGAGTTTAATTGGACTTTGAACGGTAAAAAACAGGACGAAGTGAAATCAGCCAAAGCCGCTCATCAAACCCAATTACCGAAGAAACCCGCCGAGGGAACGCTTTCGTTGACCAACAAAGGCAAAGGTCTCCTGTACGTAAACGTAGTATCGAAATCGAAACCCATCCTCGATACGCTCCCGGAAATCGCCAACAATCTGCA
>JAISKT010000113.1 GCA_031261295.1 Candidatus Symbiothrix sp.
GATGCTTCAATTGCTGCTGCTGATATTGCCAACGGCGCTGTGACTTTGGACAAAGTCGCTGCCAATGCAGTAAATTCAGCAAAAATTGTGGATGGATCAATTGTAGCGGCTGACTTGGCCGATGGCGCGGTTACTTCCGCGAAAATTTTAGATGGCACGATAGCTGCTGCCGACTTGGCCGCCAACTCGGTAACCACGGCAAAAATCGCTGATGCAAATGTAACAAGCGCGAAAATTCAAGCTTCTCCCGCACTGACCGGTACACCAACTGCTCCAACAGCCGAAGCCGGTACAAACACTACACAAATTGCCACTACTGCTTTTGTTAATACCGCACTGGCCGCGGCAGGGAACGTGACAAGCACCGGCGGTTCGGGGTCTTGCACGTGGTACAAGGTTCCTGCCAGAACCGCGTTCCCGGCCGCGGCAACTGGCGCGAACAAGTGGACCGTGCATATGTCTTTTGGCAGTGGCGCGGTCTCGTGGCCGGTGGCTCTGCAGAACGACTCGGGAGTTTCCACGTGCTTTGACTTGACCGTAAACGCATGTGTGTTAGCACGCGCTGCTTGCGTGCTGAGTTTTTGACCCAAATTTATCGTGGTCTGAAACCAGGTTGCTGACTCTGTTGCTAGCGACCAGAGTGGTTATTGCCCCAACTCATTAGGGTTGGAATTTCCAACCCGCCAAAAAATAATGGAGGGTTGAGTTGCTACCCTATTTCCTATCGAGGCTGCGTTTCTAAGGTTTGCAAGCGCAAAAAATAAGAAACGCAGCCCTTTTTATTCGCCTTTCCTTGGCTATATTTTCTATTCTTTTCTTACCTTTGCACTCAAATTATTTCTATAATATTATGAATGCCTATTCAAGTTTTCAAAAACATTTGACCGACGAGCTTGCCGAGATCAAATCTGCCGGTCTGTACAAGGAAGAACGGATTATTGCTTCTCCCCAATCCGTGAAAATCCGTTTGCAGGA
The DNA here is from genome assembly GCA_031261295.1 of Candidatus Symbiothrix sp. GTDB lineage: Bacteria > Bacteroidota > Bacteroidia > Bacteroidales > Azobacteroidaceae > Azobacteroides. The sequence continues at coordinate 976 of JAISKT010000113.1, forward strand.
TGGCCGCGAAGTATTAAATTTTTGTGCCAACAATTACCTGGGGTTGGCGGATAATCCCGAATTGATAGCCGCCGCAGAAAAAGCCATGCACATCCGGGGTTATGGGATGTCGTCTGTACGTTTCATTTGCGGTACGCAGGACCTGCACAAAGCATTGGAAAAAACAATTGCCGACTTTTTCGGCACGGAAGACACGATTTTGTATGCCGCCTGTTTTGATGCCAACGGCGGCGTTTTTGAGCCGCTATTTACCGAAGAGGATGCGATTATTTCCGATTCCCTCAATCATGCGTCCATTATCGACGGCGTGCGTCTGTGCCGCGCGGTGCGTTACCGCTATGCCAACGCCGATATGTCTGATCTGGAAAACCAACTGAAAGTGGCTCAGGCCCAACGGTTTCGCCTGATCGTGACAGACGGCGTATTTTCCATGGACGGCAATGTCGCTCCCTTGGACCGGATTTACGAACTGGCTCAAAAATACAACGCCCTGGTGATGGTAGATGAATCACATTCGGCCGGCGTAGTGGGAAAAACCGGAAGAGGCGCTACCGAACAATTCAACCTCCGGGGGAAAATAGAAATCCTTACCGGTACGTTGGGAAAAGCTTTCGGAGGCGCTGTCGGCGGATTTACTACCGGAAAAAAAGAAATTATCGAACTGTTGCGCCAACGTTCGCGTCCTTATTTGTTCTCCAATTCCTTGCCGCCTTCGGTAGTGGGAGCGGGAATTTATACGTTCCAAATGCTGGAAAAATCCAATCAGCTGCAGGAAAAATTGCATGAAAATACAAGTTATTTCGTAGAAAAAATGATAGCCGCCGGATTTGACATCAAACCGACTCAATCGGCTATCTGCGCCGTCATGTTGTACGATGCAAAATTGTCGCAGGACATGGCCGCCCGGTTGCTGGAAGAAGGTATTTATGTCACCGGATTTTACTATCCCGTAGTTCCGAAAGGCCAGGCCCGGATACGGTTGCAGCTTTCGGCAGCGCACGAAAAAGAACACCTCGACAAATGTATTAACGCCTTTATTAAAGTTAAAAACTAAAAACTAAGAACTAAAAGTTGCGCAAAGCGCGGTGACAAGCGTCAGTCAACTTTTAGTTCTTAGTTTTTAACTCTTAGTTCAAAAAATGAAACGAATATTGATTATTGGAAGTACCGGCCAGATTGGTTCGGAATTGAGCGTTCGTTTACGCTCTATTTATGGTGATGGAAATGTTATTTGCGGCTATTTTGCGCCGCCTTTCCCGGAGGGATTTTTTGAGTCGGGTCCGACAGTGGAAATAAACGCTTTAGATATTGATCAGATTGCGGGAGCGGTCAAAAAATATAAGATAGATACGATTTACAACCTGGCTGCCATCTTGTCCGCCACGGCGGAGAAAAATCCCAAATTAGGTTGGGATGTCGGTGTGGGCAGTCTGATGAATTGCTTGGATGTAGCGCGGGAATACAAATGCGGTGTTTTTACGCCGAGTTCCATTGGCGCTTTCGGGCCGAATACGCCCAAAGACAATACGCCGCAGGATACGATCCAGCGACCCAATACGGTTTACGGAATCACCAAAGTGCTGGGCGAATTGGTCAGCGACTATTACTATAACCATTGGCAGGTGGATACCCGTTCGGTGCGTTTCCCGGGAATCATTTCCAATGTGACGTTGCCGGGAGGCGGAACGACCGACTATGCTGTGGAGATATTTTACAAAGCAGTGAAAGGCGAACCGTTTACCTGTCCCGTCAAAGCAGGCACATTCATGGATATGATGTACATGCCCGACGCTTTGGATGCCGCCATCAACCTGATGGAAGCCGATCCGGCCAAGTTGGTTCACCGCAATTCATTCAATCTGACGGCCATGAGTTTTGATCCGGAAATGATTTACGGGGCAATCAAAAAACACTATCCGGATTTCAGGATGGAGTATTCAATCGACCCCTTAAAACAAAGCATCGCCGATTCCTGGCCCAACAAATTGGATGATTCCTGCGCCCGCGAAGAGTGGGGCTGGCAACCGCATTACGACCTGGAAAAAATGACTGCAGACATGATTCTTAAACTAAAAACTAAGAACTAAAAACTAAAAGTTGCGCGAAGCGCGGTAACAGGCGTCAGCCAACTTTTAGTTTTTAGTTCTTAGTTTTTAGTTCTCCAACAGCAGGCCGGTGGATACTTCGCCGGCTTTGTTTTTTCCTTGCAGTTCGGCGACCAGTGCCAGGCCAAAATCGAATGCGAATCCGGGGCCTCTGCCGGTAATGATATTGCCGTCTTTTACCACTTTGTCTTCTACATAGTTAGCACCCCGCAGCGTATCTTCAAAACCGGGATAAGCGGTGGCTTTTTTGCCTTGCAATAAATCCAGGCCGCCTAAGACTAACGGTGCGGCACAGATAGCAGCGATTTTCTTGCCTTCGGCAGCGTATTGTTTGAGCAAGGCTTTCAATCCGGCATGTGCATTCAGGTTCTTTGCCCCGGGCATTCCGCCGGGTAATACCAGCATTTGACCGGCGGAAAAATCCGTTTCGTCAAATAATTTGTCGGCGACGACCGGAATCTGATGGGCGCCTGTAACCCTGTTTTTACCTGTAACCGATACGGTTACGACTTCCAATCCTCCTCGACGCAAAATGTCGATAGTACTGATGGCTTCGATTTCTTCAAAACCTTCGGCTAAAAAAAGATATACTTCCATAATTATTTCAACGTGTATTTATAGGTTATTGTTCCTATTTGGTTGTTTGTGGTGGTGATGGCATTGAATTTCGTTTTTTGAGCGGCTTCGATGGCCGATTTCCGCATACTTGGATTTTCAATGTTGGTTCCCCTCAGTTGGATTTTCGCTTGCGTGACATTTCCATTCGGGTCAACGGTGATTTCCACCACGATGGTTCCCTCTTCCTGGGCAGCGTAAGCAGGTCGTTGCAAATTGCCGTCCCGCAAGGTTCTGCCGTTGAGGTTGAATCCGATGCCGCCTACTCCCGTATAAGACCCGACAGCTGCATTCCCTTGCGTACTGCCTTGATTTCCGGTGCCGGAAGCGGCTGTTCCTTCATTGCCTCCGGGCGTATCTCCCACACCGAATGCTCCGGACATTTGCCGGTTGATGGCTTCCCTTCGGCGTTGTTCTTCCGCTTTTTGGCGCTGTTCCTCGGCTAGACGGCGTTCCTGTTCGGTCGGTTTTTTAGCCGGCGTTTCCACCGCAGCGGTCTGTTCCGTATTTTGTGTGATGACCGGAGGCGTTTTGGCCGGTTTTACAGATTCCACCGCGGGGATGATTTCTTCTACCGCAGGAATCTCCCGGTTGGTTCCTTCCGCTTTGGGTTCAAACGTTCCGGCAGCCCAATCGACTGTCCCGAAATTGACCAATGTTCCCTCTTCTTCCGCTTTCACTTCCGTTTGCAGGAAAATAAAAGCGAGGATAAAAACGATGATCAGACAGAGAATGGCCGAACTTGCAAACCCGATTATTTGTTCTTTTGTTACTTTCATTTCATTGAGGACGTGTTACCAAAATCATCTTGAAATTATTCTGATTAGCCATGTCTATTATTTTTACCACTTCCGCGTAGGGAATCGTTTCGTCGGCATACAGCGCCACATACATCTCGTTGTCTTTGCTGTAACTGTCTTGCAGGAAAGGTACAATGTCTGCAAAGCCAACCGGTTTTTCCCTTTGATTGCCAAATGCCACGTAGTAATTGAGGTTTTTATCAATTGTCACCCGGGCCACCGGTTTGGCGGACGTTTGTTGTGCGCTTTGAGGCAAAACCACTTTGATTGCGTTGGGCGTAACCACAGTGGACGTAATCATGAAGAATATGAGCAATAAAAAAATCATATCCGTCATGGAAGCCATACTAAATTCCGCATTCGCTTTTCTTCTTCTCTTGATTGCCATTGCTTGATTATTTAGGGAGATCAGTCGGTTCGTTCAATAAATCCATGAAATCCACGGTATGGCTTTCCATTTTGGAAATAACCACATCTACTCTGGCTACCAAATAATTGTAGGCAAACAACACCGGAATTCCCACCGACAGACCGGCTACGGTAGTGACCAGCGCTTCGTAAATCCCGGACGACAACAGCGTAATATCGACATTGTTTCCGGCGTTGGCCATATCAAAAAAGGCGCGAACCATACCGGTGACTGTTCCGAAAAAGCCAAGCATAGGCGCAATCGCAGCGGTAGTGGCCACCCAGATAAATCCTTTTTCCAGTTTAGCCACTTCGATATTGGCTACATTTTCAATCGAAACCTGGATGTCGTTCATCGGGCGTCCCAAGCGTTGCAGGCCTTTGGCAATCATCCGGGCGTAGGGCGTGTTGGTCTTATGACAGAGCTTTTCCGCCGATTTGATATTTCCGTCGTGGACATAATCCTTGATGCGATCCATAAACGAATCGTCTGACTTTGCCGCTTTGTTGATGACTAACATCCGCTCTATGAAGACTCCCACAGCAATGAAAAACAGGACAACTATCGGTATCATGACCCAACCGCCTTTGAATGCGAGTTCGAGAATATTCATTTTAACTTCTGTGGCTTCGGGCGCCATTGCATTGACAGTTTCCACAACACCATCCGGTTGAATGAAAAGTAATAAGTTCATAAAATTATTAATTTGCTTGTTTACTCGTTTTCTTTTAGTAATTTTGACAACGCAAAAGTAACTTATTTTATTTAATATAAATAAAATGTTTAGTAAAGAATTCTTAACAAACGAAATTCCTGTGTTAAATTTACACGATACGGGTAATTTTGCCCTTTCGCAGATGGAAGATTATAAATTAAAACACCTTCCGGTGGTAAATGAGGGGCGTTATGTTTTTTTGATTTCGGAAAAAGATGTTTTCGGCATGGAAAATCCGAAAGATTCCATTGAAAATATCAGTATATATGCTCCATTGGTTAATGAAGATACGTCTATATTGGAAGTCTTGCAGGTAATTGTTAATAACCGGGTGACTGTGTTGCCGGTCGTCAATTCGCAGGGAGAATATTTGGGCGCGATTACATACGCCAATTTGCTTGAAAAATTAGGCGAACTTTGCAATGCCGGTCATTCAGGTTCTTTAATCGCCTTAGAATTGAATCCCCAGGATTATTCGCTGGGGCCTATCGTCCATTTGGTGGAACAAAACAACGCGAAAGTGCTGAATGTTTTTTCTTTCATGGAAGAAAAAACGGACAAATTGGTGGTGTTGCTAAAAATTGATTTGGAGGATGCGGCCAATATTTTAAGGAGCCTGGAACGCTTCAATTATCCGGTAAGATATTATGCTCAAAAACAAATGCTTACGGACGAAATCATGCGGAGCCGCTTAAATGAATTAATGTTTTACTTGGAATTATGAGAATCGGGATTTTCGGCAGTGATTATCAGGCCGGCAAACAAAGCGCTATTAAAGAGCTTTTTGATTATTTGCAAAAGTGGAATGCGGAAGTTTGGGTGGAGAAAAAGTTTTATAATTACCTTTCCAAAGCATTTGCTTTTACACCGGAAGTAGCGGGACTTATCCATCAGGAGCCTTTTTCCTTAGATATGATTTTCAGTTTGGGCGGGGATGGCACTTTCCTGCGGACAGCTGCTTGGGTGGGTCGTCAGAATATTCCTATTCTGGGAATCAATACCGGACGGCTGGGTTTTTTGGCCGACATTCATACGACCGACATTCAGGAAGCCTTGGAGGAAGTTTTTCAGGAAACATACCGGTTGGAGGAGCGAACGCTTCTGCAATTGGATGCTTCCATTCCTTTTCCCGGGCCATACAATTATGCACTGAATGAAATCGCTCTGTTGAAGCGGGATACGTCTTCCATGATTGCGATTCAAACTTATTTGAATGATGTTTTCCTGACGGAATATCTGGCGGACGGCTTATTGCTGGCAACGCCCACCGGTTCGACGGCTTACAACTTGAGCGTGAACGGCCCGATTATTGTCCCGCAATCCAATAATTTTGTTTTGAGTCCCGTAGCGCCGCATTCGTTGAATGTGCGTCCTTTGGTCATTCCGGAAGATTATGAAATACGGTTCAAAGTAGAATCGCGAAGCCACAATTTCTTAGTTTCTTTGGACGGCCGTTCGGAGGTTTTTCCTTCCGGCAGCGAGTTTCATGTACGGAAAGCCGGTTTTACCATCAAAGTAGTGAAGCGCTGCAATCAGAATTTTTACGATACCTTACGGAAAAAGCTGCTCTGGGGGACAGATGCGCGAGGCGACGAATAATGGAACGCGGATGGCTCCCTCAGTAGTCCTGTCATTGCGGGCTTGACCCGCAATCCCCTGCTAATCGTTAATACTGTTTAACGGACATTGTGGGATTGCGGGTCAAGCCCGCAATGACAGGGGATTTGATTTTAGGGGTTTTATTTCACTTCGCTGCCCGGCTGCACTTCGCGTGCGGGGTGGACAATTGCCAAAGTTCCGTCTGCATTTTCGGCGGATAATATCATTCCTTGCGATTCGATTCCCTTGATTTTTCTCGGCGCCAGATTAGCGATGAAGCAGACGTTTTTGCCTACCAATTCTTCCGGTTGGTAGTGTTGGGCAATGCCCGAAAGAATCGTCCGTCCACCTAAGCCGTCATCAATCTTGAATTGGAGCAGTTTGTCCGCCTTGGGTACCTTGGTACATTCCAATACTTTGCCTACACGAATATCCAATTTGGTGAAATCATCGAAAGCGATGTCCGTTTTGACAGGAGCCGCTTTGTGTTCTTTCAGTTCGTTGGCTTTTTTGGAATCCTGCAGTTTTTGGACTTGCTTTTCAATCGCTTCGTCTTCAATCTTTTCAAACAACAATTCCGGTGGATTGATTAAATGACCCGCTTCCAGAATATCCACACTTCCCAATTCGTTCCATTTCAACTCTTCTTTTTTATTGATAAGTTGTTTGATTTTATTGGAAGTGAACGGCAGGAAAGGTTCAAACGCAATCGCCAGGTTTGCAGTGATTTGCAAAGCGATATTTAATACGGTAGCTGTCCGTTCCATGTCCGTTTTAGCCGTTTTCCAAGGCTCGGTATCCGCCAGGTATTTATTGCCGATACGGGCCAGGTTCATGGCTTCTTTCAGCGCATCGCGAAAACGGTAATGGTCGAGGTAATTTTCCAGTTCCTTTTTTACCTGCGAAAACTCTGCTAACGTTTGCCGGTCATATTCAGTCAATTCGCCGCGGGCCGGCGTTTTTCCGTCAAAATATTTGTGGGTAAGCACCAAAGCGCGATTGACAAAATTACCGAATATTGCTACTAATTCATTGTTATTACGCGCCTGAAAATCTTTCCAGGTGAAATCGTTGTCTTTTGTTTCGGGAGCGTTCGCCGTTAAAACATAACGCAAAACGTCCTGTTTGCCGGGAAATTCTTCCAAGTATTCGTGCAACCAAACGGCCCAGTTGCGGGAAGTGGAAATCTTGTCGCCTTCCAGATTCAAAAATTCATTGGCCGGGACATTATCCGGCAAAATGTAACTGCCGTCGGCTTTCAGCATACTCGGAAAAACGATGCAATGGAATACAATATTGTCTTTTCCAATGAAATGCACCAATTTGGTACTTTCGTCTTTCCACCATTTTTCCCAATCGCCATATTTTACCGGATTATTACTACATGCTTCGATGGTGTTGGAAATATAACCGATAGGCGCGTCAAACCAAACGTAGAGGACTTTTCCTTCCGCGCCTTCTACGGGAACGGAGATACCCCAGTCCAAATCGCGGCTCACGGCGCGGGGTTGCAATCCCATATCCAACCAGGATTTGCATTGGCCATAGACATTGGATTTCCACTCCTTGTGGTCTTCCAAAATCCATTTTTTCAACCAGGCTTCGTGTTTATCCAAGGGCAAATACCAGTGTTTGGTTTCTTTCAAAACAGGGATGCTGCCCGAAACAGCCGATTTGGGGTTAATCAAATCCAAGGGGCTCAAAGAGGTTCCGCAAGCTTCGCACTGGTCGCCATACGCCCGTTCGTTTCCACAATGGGGGCACGTTCCGGTGATGTAGCGGTCGGCAAGGAATTGTTTGGCTTCCTCGTCGTAATATTGCTCGGATGTTTTTTCGATAAACTCCCCTTTATCGTATAATTTACGGAAAAAATCCGCTGCGGTTTTATGATGAATGGCCGAAGACGTGCGGGAATAAATATCGAACGTAATCCCGAAATCTTCAAAGGACTTTTTGATAATCGTATGATACCTGTCCACTACTTCCTGTGGAGAAATTCCTTCGGCCTTGGCTTTCAAAGCGATAGGAACGCCATGCTCATCCGAACCGCCGATAAATAAAACTTCTTCTCCTTTTAAGCGGAGGTATCGCGCATAAATATCCGCCGGCACATAAACGCCCGCCAAGTGTCCGATATGAACGGGGCCGTTGGCGTATGGTAACGCGGAAGTAATCAGTGTTCTTGCATATTCTTTGCTCATAATCTATTATCTTAAGGGTTATTTACAACCGGGAGGTGGAAATCTGCAGCCTCTCTTTTTTAGAATTACAGTTTCGGGAGACAAAATTACATGAAATTTCTCAAATTTACAAGAGGGTGTAGAAAGGTGCTGTAAAAACAGCGAAATGTAATTCATTTGATATTAATCTTGCGTTTCCGCATCATCATCTTCGTAATTAAACTCAACTTTGCTTTGCAATACAATTTCATCAAGAATTGTATTCAAATATCCTTGTTTTACGGCAGTCTCAAAATGAGAAGTCAATATCGGGATATTGATAATTTCTTCAATGCAAGCCATATACTTTGCGACTATTGCTTTGATTGAATAGGTCTTACTTGCATTATCCTGTATTTTCTTTAAAATTTCTTCTTTATCTTCTTCTGATTTGATAATAAATGAAATAGGATATTTCTGAATTTTGTCAATGTC
>JAISKT010000139.1 GCA_031261295.1 Candidatus Symbiothrix sp.
AACGCACTCGATTTAAGCGAACAGGAAATTTTCCGACGCCAAAGTTTAGATGAACTTCGCAAGAAAGGGATAGAACCGTATCCTGCCGAAGAGTATCATGTAACTGCTTATTCCAAAGACATTAAAGAAGAATTCAAAGACGATGCTCCGCGAAAGGACGTATCCATTGCCGGCCGGATTATGAGCCGTCGAATCATGGGTAAGGCTTCTTTTGTGGAACTCCAGGATTCGGCAGGCCGTATTCAATTGTATATCAGCCGAGACGACCTTTGTCCGGGTGAAGACAAAGATTTGTATAATGTGGTATTCAAAAAATTATTGGATATCGGTGACTTCATCGGAGTGAAAGGCTATGTATTTCGCACGCAAATGGGCGAAATATCCATTCACGTAAGTGGTCTGACGGTACTTTCCAAATCCCTGCGCCCGCTCCCGATTGTCAAATACAAGGAAGGTGTCGCTTACGATGCGTTTGAAGACCCCGAAATGCGCTACCGTCAGCGCTATGTGGATTTGATTGTCAACGACGGCATCAAGGAGATTTTCCTGAAACGCACGAAGATATTTAATTCCATGCGTAACTTCTTCAACGAAAAGGGTTATGTGGAAGTAGATACACCCGTATTGCAAAGCATTCCCGGAGGAGCCGCCGCCCGTCCGTTTATTACGCATCACAATGCATTGGATATTCCGCTGTATCTTCGGATTGCCAACGAATTGTATCTGAAACGGCTGATTGTCGGCGGTTTTGAAGGCGTATATGAATTTTCCCGGAATTTCCGTAACGAAGGCATGGACCGGACGCACAATCCCGAATTTACCGTGATGGAAATCTATGTCTCCTACAAAGATTACAACTGGATGATGAATTTCACCGAACAGATGCTGGAAAAAATCAGCTTGGATGTTTTAGGGACGACCGAAGTGCAGGTAGGTGAAAATTTAATCAGTTTCAAAGCGCCTTTTCGGCGTGTGACGATGATTGATGCTATCAAGGAAAATACCGGTATCGACATCAATGGCATGGACGAAGACCAACTGCGCGAAGTGTGCAAACAGTTGCATGTCGAACAGGATAAAACGATGGGCAAAGGCAAATTGATAGACGAAATTTTCGGCGAAACGAGCGAAAGTAAATACATCCAACCGACTTTTATCACCGATTATCCAAAGGAAATGTCGCCCCTTTGCAAACGCCACCGCGATAACCCCGAATTGACCGAGCGTTTTGAATTGATGGTCAACGGCAAGGAATTGGCCAATGCTTATTCCGAATTGAACGACCCGATCGACCAGCGCGAACGGTTTGAAGAACAACTCCTACTGTCGAAAAAAGGCGATGACGAAGCCATGTTTATCGACCGGGATTTTCTGCGCGCCTTGGAATATGGTATGCCGCCCACATCGGGGATGGGAATAGGAATGGACCGGTTAGCAATGCTTTTAACAGGACAAACTTCGATTCAGGAAGTATTATTCTTCCCGCAGATGCGTCCCGAAAAGTAATCCGTTAATTACATGAATTAACACGAATTATTCTTTCGTGAAATGAGTGTAATTCGTGGATAATAAAAAAATAAATAATCATGATAAATATTCCGGGTAGAGTAGGTATAATGGGTGGCGGAAGTTGGGCTACCGCTATTGCCAAGATAATTTCGATGACACAAACCAATTTTAATTGGTACATGCGCCGTCCCGAACAAATCGAAGAATTTAAAAATATAGGACATAATCCCTCTTATTTGACAGGCGTACGGTTTAATATTGATAATATTCAATTTTATGATAATATCAACGATGTGGTGGAAAATTGCGACACGTTGATTTTTGCCATCCCTTCTCCTTTCCTCAAGCAACATCTTCAGAAATTACATACCCCTTTAAAGAACAAAATGCTCATATCGGCTATCAAAGGAATTGTTCCGGATGAAAATATGCTGGTATCCGATTATTTTGCAAAATTCTATGATGTCCCGGATGAAAATATAGCTGTGTTAGGCGGCCCCTGCCATGCCGAAGAAGTGGCATTGGAACGGTTGTCCTATCTCACCGTTGGCTGCACGCATGAAGAACGGGCGCAAGTGCTGTCAAACATGTTCAACACGCATTTTGTACGGACTTCCACCAGCAAAGACGTCAGGGGAATCGAATACGCTTCGGTATTGAAAAACGTCTATGCCATTGTATCCGGTATTTGCCACGGATTGAAATACGGCGACAATTTTCAGGCGATATTCATGTCCAATTCCATCATCGAAATGGAACGTTTTGTGAATGCCGTAAGTCCCATGGATAGAAATATTTGCGGTTCGGCTTACTTGGGCGACTTATTGGTAACGGCTTATTCGCGCTTTAGCCGTAACCGGATTTTCGGAACCATGATAGGCAAGGGCTATTCCGTAAAAACGGCGCAATTGGAAATGGAAATGATTGCCGAAGGCTATTTCGGAACCAAGTGTATCAAGGAGATAAATAATGAATATCAAGTGAATATGCCGGTTTTAGACACGGTGTATTCTATTTTATACGAACGGAAATCAGCGGTTCCGGCCATACGGAAATTGACAGAAACATTTAAATAATTATAAAAACATTAAACATTTCATAAAAACTTTCCATATCTTTAAGATATGGAAAGTTTATCAGTGTTCATTAATGTTCATTTTAATAAAAAAGTATGAAAAAGATTGCATTAGAAATCGACAAGGCATTCGAACAAATTACGAAAGAACAAGTTTACGCACAGGCCTCCAAAGCGGAAGCTTGCAATAAAGAATTGGAAAACGGAACCGGGAAAGGAAGTGATTTCCTGGGTTGGCTGCATCTCCCGTCTTCTATCACCGAAGCGGATTTGGCTGATATTCAAACAACGGCAAACAGTCTTCGCGCCAAATGCGACGTGATCGTAATTGTGGGAATCGGCGGAAGCTATTTGGGCGCCAAAGCGGTGATTGATGCGCTTTCCGGTGCATTTGATGCGTTGGAAAACAAGAAACCGGTGATTGTTTATGCCGGCCACAATATCGGTGAAGATTATTTGTACGAATTATCTAACTACCTGAAAGGGAAATCCTTCGGCATCGTCAATATTTCCAAATCGGGAACTACCACCGAACCGGCTCTGGCTTTCCGTATTTTGAAAAAACAATTGGAAGATGCGGTTGGAAAAGCCGAAGCCCAAACGCGCATTGTTGCGGTAACGGATAAGGCCCGCGGCGCTTTACGGACGTTGGCCACCAAAGAGGGTTACAAAACGTATATCATCCCGGATAATGTCGGCGGACGATTCTCTGTGCTGACTCCGGTGGGATTGCTTCCGATTGCCTTGGCCGGAATCGACATCAAACAGTTGGTGGCCGGCGCTACGGAGATGGAACACTTAACGGGAAGCAATGTGCCGTTTGAAAATAATTTGGCTGAAATATATGCGGCTACCCGCAATGAATTGTATAAGAGTGGGAAGAAAATAGAAATCTTAGCCAACTTCAACCCGAAATTGCATTATGTATCCGAATGGTGGAAACAACTTTACGGCGAAAGCGAAGGGAAAGAAAACAAAGGAATTTTCACGGCGGCTGTCGATTTTACCACCGATTTGCATTCCATGGGACAATGGATACAGGAAGGTGAAAGAACTATTTTTGAGACCGTTATCTCGGTGGCCGGCGCCAAACAGACCGTCGAAGTTCCTGCCGATGAACAAGACTTGGACGGTTTGAATTTTCTTGCCGGCAAACGGGTGGATTATGTCAATAAAATGGCTGAACTCGGAACGCAACAGGCTCACGTGGACGGCGGCGTTCCCAATATCCGCATCGAAATCCCTGAATTGAATGAATATTATCTGGGCCAATTGCTCTATTTCTTTGAACGGGCTTGCGGTATCAGCGGTTATCTGTTGGGCGTCAATCCGTTCGACCAACCGGGTGTGGAAGCCTACAAAAAGAACATGTTCAGATTATTAAACAAACCGGGATATTAAAATGAAAAAATTAGGGCGAATCCTATTACTGGTAATCGTTGTTTGTATGGCAAGCAATGTATCGGCACAGCACATAACAATCAGCCATACAGTTGATTCTACAAAAGTATATAAAGTAGAATTGCAGGACAGCACGGCTTATATCGGCAGGATTATACAAAAAGATTCTGCCGCTATTACCGTAAAGACTTCACCGGCTATGCAAGTGGAATTACCGGTTGAAAAAATCAAAAATGTATCGGAAATTAAGCCCTCTGATCCGGAATACATTGATCAATCCGGCAAAAAATGGTTCCCCAATCCCAATCCGGCTAATTATCTTTTGGGACCTTCGGCGTTTGCTTTGAAAAAAAAAGAAGGATATTATCAAAATGTCTATTTATTTTTTAACTCTGTGGGAATAGGGCTGACGGACCATATTGCCGTAAGCGCCGGTATCGAAATATTGACCACATCCCTTTCTCTTACCGACAGTGATTATTCACCTTTGTTTTTTTTGACAGTGAAAGCGGCCGGATATGAACTTGCAGATAAATTTCATGCCGGCGGCGGACTTTTTTATGGAGGCTTGGGTAGTGAAGGCGGTATTTTTTCTGCTTATGGAACAGGTACTTATGGTTCTTTAGATCACAATATAACGTGTACGATCGCCACAGCAGGCAGTAGTGATGGAGATTGGTTGGATGCGCCGATTCTGGGTATTTCCGGTCTAACGCGAATATCCCGAAAAGTGGCATTTATATCGGAAAATTGGTTTGTGCCCACGGAAGAAAACGGGTACGTTTTTTCATACGGCGTACGATTTTTAGGTGAAAAAATTTCTGTCGATCTGGCCTTTCTGAATAATTCGGAAATTATACGGGAGATTCCTATCGGTATCCCTTTTGTGGGCTTTGTTGTAAAATTTTAGGGATGATTAAAGCCGTACTTTTTGATATGGATGGGGTCTTGTACGACTCCATGCCGGGGCATGTTCAGGCATGGCACGATATAATGTCCGGCGTGGGTGTGGAGTCTTCCAAAGACGAATATTATTTGTATGAAGGCCGGACAGGCCATTCTACAATCAATCTTCTTTTCAATCGCACTTTCGGGCGCGACGCCACCCCGGAAGAAATAAAAGCGCTTTACGCGAAAAAAACGCAGCGGTTTGTAGAATTGGAATATCCCGAATCTAAACCCATGCCGGGCGCATTGGAAGTGTTGGGAAAAGTAAAAGCCTTGGGATTGCAACGGATTATCGTCACCGGTTCCGGCCAACAATCGTTGTTTGAAAAAATAGAAACCCATTATCCCGGTTTTTTTGACAAAAACTTAATGATAACGGCTTACGATGTAAAATATGGAAAGCCGCATCCCGAACCGTATTTAATGGGATTGAAAAAAGGCAATCTTCAGCCGGAAGAAGCCATTGTCGTCGAAAATGCACCGCTGGGAGTAGAATCGGGACGCGCCGCCGGAATTTATACCGTTGCCGTAAATACAGGCCCTTTACCTGATAAAATTTTGTGGGAAGCGGGCGCCAATGCGGTTTACCCTTCCTTGCATGCTTTGGCCGAACATATAGAAGAACTGATTGTTAGTTTAAGAAAGTTATAAAAAGGACAATAATTTACACTATTTTTTTCATTTTTATTTGCAACTTAAAAATAAGTTTATATCTTTGCACCTGCATTTCAAACAAAAAGAAAGTAAAATGATTCGATTAATTGACAATTTTTGGTGGTGGCGCTTATTCTTAATCAAAAGAGTGAGTTAAATTCCTATGTGTCGTTAATTGAAATTAAATACAAGAAGGTCTGTTGTCACTCACAACAGGCCTTTTTTAATATCTATTTATATATGAATAATAATGGTGATACGTACTTAACAAAGTCCCCTTCAGGGGATTTAGGGGTAAAAAGTTTTCATGTAAACAAAGAAGGTTATTACGGGGATTTCGGCGGCGCTTATATTCCGGAAATTCTCCATTCCAATGTGGAAACACTGCGGAAAAACTACAAGGAAATCATCAACGATCCGGATTTCCTGAAAGAATATCATGCGCTTCTGGCTGATTATGTGGGTCGTCCGACACCGCTTTATTTGGCGAAACGCTTGTCGGAAAAATACGGTTGCAAGATTTACCTGAAACGGGAAGACTTGAATCATACCGGCGCGCACAAAATCAACAATACCATCGGGCAGATTCTTTTGGCGCGCAGAATGGGCAAAACCCGCATTATCGCCGAAACAGGCGCCGGTCAGCATGGGTTGGCCACCGCCACAGTCTGCGCCTTGATGAACATGGAATGTGTGGTGTATATGGGCAAAACCGATGTGGAACGTCAAAAACTGAATGTCCAAAAAATGGAAATGTTGGGCGCCAAAGTCGTTCCGGTGACCAGCGGCAACCAGACGTTGAAAGACGCGACCAATGAAGCTATTCGCGACTGGTGCTGCAATCCTTCTAATACGCATTATATCATCGGTTCGACGGTGGGGCCTCATCCGTATCCCGATATGGTGGCTCGTTTGCAATCGGTTATCAGTAAGGAAATTAAGAAACAATTGCAGGAAAAAGAAGGCCGGGATTATCCCGATTATTTAGTGGCTTGTGTGGGCGGTGGAAGCAATGCGGCCGGTACGATTTACGAATATTTGGACGATTCGCGCGTGAAAATCGTGTTGGCGGAAGCGGCCGGCAAAGGAATTGATTCCGGAGAATCGGCGGCCACGATTCAATTGGGAACGGTAGGAATCATTCATGGTTCTAAAACGTTGTTGATGCAGACGGAAGACGGTCAAATTCAGGAACCGTACTCCATTTCCGCCGGTTTGGATTATCCGGGAATTGGCCCCATGCACGCCAATATGGCCAAAACCGGCCGTTCGGAAGTGTTGGCGGTCGATGACAACGAAGCGCTGGAAGCTGCTATGGAATTGACTCGTATAGAAGGAATTATTCCGGCATTGGAATCGGCTCACGCGCTGGGTGTTTTCCGTCAAAAAAAATTCAAGCCGGAAGACATCATTGTTTTGTGCCTGTCCGGCCGGGGCGACAAAGATATGGACACTTATATCAGCTATTACTCTTAAGAAGCTTAAGGCCCTTAAGAATCTTAAGCTTCTTAAAAAACAACAATAATGAAAAAGACAGTAATCAATACAAAAAGCAAGACGGTGCTGGCGGATGTGCAGACGCCGGTGAGTATTTATTTGAAAGTGAGGGATGTATATCCCGAATCGGCCTTGTTGGAAAGCTCGGATTTTCATGGAAATGAAAATTCCGTTTCTTTTATCGGATTGAATCCCATGGCTCGCTTTGAGGTGAAAAACGGGAACATCCGGTTGAATTATCCGGATGGAAGCAGGGAAGAAAAAGCGGTGGGCAACGGAGAATCGGTTCCGAAATTATTGTACCGGTTTGTGCATTCGTTTGAAATAAAGGAAGATAAAAATGCGACCGGATACAATGGTTTCTTTGGTTACACAGCCTACGATGCCGTAAAATATTTTGAAGATATTGATCCCGCAAAACAGGATTTCGGCGCCAGTTCCATTCCGGAAATGATCTATATTTTTTACCGCTATATCATTGTGGTGAATCCTTTTAAAAATGAAATGACGATTGTGGAGAACATCCTGGAAGGCGAAGAAAGTAAAATGAACGAAATCCTGGCGATTCTGAATAACCGCAATTATGCGTCCTACAATTTCAACGCCAAGGGAAAAGAGGAATCCACGATCAGCGATGAAACGTATAAGGAAATGGTCAAAAAAGGGATTCGGCATTGCAAACGGGGCGATGTGTTCCAGATTGTGCTTTCCCGCTGTTTCACGCAAGCCTTTTCGGGCGATGATTTCAAGGTGTACCGCGCTTTGCGTTCCATCAACCCGTCTCCTTACCTGTTTTATTTTGATTTCGGTTCGTTCCGTATTTTCGGTTCCAGTCCGGAAATCCATTGCGGCATTTCCAAAGGCCGGGCGTATATCGACCCGATAGCCGGTACGTTTCCCCGGACGGGTGATGATGAAAAAGACAAACAGTTGGCGCAGGACTTGTTGGAAGACCCGAAAGAAAATGCCGAACATGTCATGCTGGTCGATTTGGCCCGAAACGATTTAAGTAAGAACACAACCAATGTGCACTTGGATTTTTACAAGGAAGTCCAATTTTATTCGCACGTTATCCACTTGGTTTCCAGAGTAGTAGGAGATATTGAGGAAGGAAGCAATACCATCAAGATTTATGCCGATACGTTTCCGGCGGGGACGCTTTCGGGAGCGCCCAAAGTCCGCGCCATGCAATTGATTCGTGACATCGAACCGCATAATCGCGGCGCTTACGGCGGTTGCATCGGCTACATCGGATTGAACGGCGATCTGAATCAGGCCATTACCATCCGGTCTTTTATCAGTAAAAACAACGTGCTGTATTATCAGGCCGGCGCCGGAATTGTTTCCCGCTCCAACGAAGCATCCGAATTGCAAGAAGTAAATAATAAATTGGGCGCGTTGAAAAAAGCCATCGATGCTGCCGAAGAAATATTCAATTGATATGAAAATACTGATTTTCGATAATTACGATTCTTTTACGTACAACCTGGTTCACTTGGTTAAGGAACTGGGCTATAAGGATGTAGAAGTTCACCGGAACGACCGGATCGCTTTGAATGAAGTGGATCGCTTCGACAAGATTATCCTGTCGCCCGGGCCGGGCATTCCGTCCGAAGCAGGATTGTTATTACCTCTGATCAAACGGTATGCTCTGACCAAAAGTATTCTCGGCGTTTGCTTAGGTCATCAGGCCATTGCGGAAGCTTTCGGCGGAAAATTGATCAACCTGGAAGATGTGTATCACGGCGTATCCACTCCGGTGGATATCATTGCCAACGACGGAATATTCAGCCGGTTACCGGAAACGATTACCGTAGGAAGGTATCATTCCTGGATAGTGGACCGGGACGGTTTCCCTAAAGAACTGGAAATTACAGCCGTTGACGAGGAAGGCCGGATTATGGCATTGAAACATCAAACAGTGGACGTACACGGCGTTCAATTTCATCCCGAATCGGTGCTGACACCACAAGGAAAAGAAATAATTAAATCATTTTTAAACACCCCTAAATCCCCTAAAGGGGACTTGGGATAGTGATATTTTCAATAGAGTAAAAATAAAAATAATAAAAATAAAATTTATGAATAATAATAATACGCACTCGGCAAAGTCCCCTTTAGGGGATTTAGGGGTATTTAATCGCCTCTTTGAGCATCAATACCTGACGCGGGAGGAAGCAAAGACGATACTGACCAACATGGCAGAAGGCAGGTACAATGAAAGCCAGATTGCGGCTTTTATCACCGTATATTTTATGCGGAGCATCAGTGTGGAAGAAATCCTCGGTTTCCGCGAAGCGCTGTTGGACATGCGCGTAAATGTGGATGAATTGCGGGATTACAATCCCATCGACATTGTCGGAACCGGTGGCGACGGCAAAAATACCTTTAACATCTCAACGGCCGCCTGTTTTGTGACTGCCGGCGCCGGATACAAAGTAGTGAAACATGGAAACTACGGCGCCACCTCTGTGAGCGGGGCTTCCAATGTAATGGAGGAACACGGCGTAAAATTCTCTAAAGAGCTGGATTTGCACAAAAAATCGCTGGATGCCACGAACATCGCCTATCTTCACGCACCGCTTTTCAATTTGGCATTGAAGACAGTGGCGCCGGTCAGGAAAGCCTTGGGTGTCCGCACTTTTTTCAATATCTTAGGCCCGATTGTCAATCCGCTGATGCCCAAACGGCAGGTCTTGGGTGTTTACGATTTGAAAATGGCGCGTTTGTACAATTATATTTACCAGGAAAGCGGCAACGATTTTTCAATTGTCCACAGTCTGGACGGATACGATGAAATTTCGTTGACCGATACGTTCAAGGTAATTAATAAGTTGGAAGAAAATATTTACACGCCCGAAAGTCTGGGTTTCAAAAAAGTTTCTCCTGCCGAATTATACGGGGGGAATACGCCCCGGGAAGCCGCCGGAATATTTGACAATGTGCTGAATAATACCGCTACGGAAGCGCAAAAAAATGTAGTGCTGATTAATGCGGCAACAGCCATTCAAACCATTGAGCCGCAATTGGATATCAAGGATTGCATTGACAAAGCGAAAGAGTCGCTGGAATCGGGAAAAGCAAAAGAAACATTGAAAAAATTCTTGGAAATAAATCAAAACCCCTAAATCCCCTAAAGGGGACTTTAGATAGTGATATTTTCAAAAAAGCAGAAAAGCAACAAGAATAGATAGTGATATGAACAATAATGATAATACTCACTCTGCCAAGTCCCCTTTAGGGGATTTAGGGGTTCTGGGAAAAATCTGTGCGAATAAACGGCTCGAAGTGGCCCGGCAAAAAGAAGCGATTCCGCTTTCCTATCTGAAGAACCTGATAAGCTCTCAGGATCACCGGACAATCTCGTTCAAACAATCCCTGGCTGATTCCGATTCCGGGATTATTGCCGAATTTAAGCGCCGTTCGCCTTCCAAAGGTTGGATTCATCCCCATGCGGAGATTGAAGAAATCGTGAGCGGTTATGAAAAAGCCGGCGCTTCGGCTATTTCGGTACTGACGGATGACCCATTCTTTGGAGGAAGTTTTTCGGATTTCAAAAAAGCGCGGAATATCCTTACCAAAGTACCGCTTTTGCGCAAGGATTTTATAGTGGACGAATACCAGATATACCAATCCAAAATGATGGGAGCGGATGTTATTTTATTGATTGCCGCTTGCCTGACGCCGGAAGAAGCGGCCCGTTTCGCCCAAATCGCCCACGAATTGGAGCTGGAAGTTTTGCTGGAAATTCACCGGGAATCGGAATTGATTTATATCCAACCGGCTGTGGATGTGGTCGGTATCAACAACCGGGATTTGAAAACTTTTGTGACGGATATTCAACACACCATTGATTTGGCGCACAAAATACCGGAAGAATACCTGAAAATATCGGAAAGCGGGTTGTCCCGGGTGGAGACGGTGGTCAATCTCCGGAAAGAAGGTTTTAAGGGTTTTCTGATGGGCGAAAATTTTATGAAAACAAATGACCCTGCACAAGCGTTAAATATATTAATAAAGGATACACTATTGCAGAATACAGCTTAACGCTTATATTATAAAGATGAAGATCAAGGTTTGTGGGATGAAATATCCCGAAAACATTATTGAATTATGTGAACTCCCTATTCATATAATGGGTTTAATTTTTTATGAAAAATCGCCACGTTATGCCGGTGAATTAGCAATTGAACAGTTATGTAAAATCCATCAGGCTATTCAATTGGTTGGCGTTTTTGTAAATGAAAAATTAGAAACTATTTTAAAGACGATCCAAAAATACAACTTGCAAATGGTGCAATTACACGGTATGGAATCTCCTGTATTATGTAAAGAATTAAAATCCAAAGGGATAGAAGTCATTAAAGCTTTTCAGATCGAGGACGCCGGCGATTTGAAGAAATGTATTTTTTACGGGAATGTTTGCGATTATTTTTTATTCGATACGAAAACGCCCCAATACGGTGGTTCGGGGAAGAAATTTGATTGGCAGATCCTTTCTTCTTACAAAGGTTCAACACCTTTTTTCTTGAGTGGAGGCATTGGCCCGGATGATGTTGAAGCCATCAACCGGCTGGATATTCCACAGTTATATGCAATTGACGTGAACAGTAAATTTGAAATTGCACCGGGATTGAAAGATACTTCCAAACTCAGGCGATTTATATCAAACCTTTCTCTTGAACCCAATTAAGCAACGTTACCGACTCGTTTTCCCAGGTTAATTCCGCATTAGCCGCCGCAAATCCGGCGTGATTTTTTTCCCGGGCAGCCATCTGTTTTATCGTATCGGCCAAAAACGGCGGTTCGTAATGAGCCACCAATGCGCCGATATTGTAGTGAGCCACAATGCGCCGTATTTCGGGAAAATCGCTGGCCAATACCGGAATCGTTGCACGGATGTAATCGAATATCCGGTTGGGAAGCGAATAATAATAATTCAAACCCCTGTTTTCCAATAGGTTAATTCCAATATCCGCACACTGGGTATAAGCCGGAAGTTCTTCAAAAGGAACTTTTCCGGTAAAGATAACTTTCTCATTCAGTTGGAGTTGATTTACGTATTTTTTCAGTTCCTCCAATTGATCGCCATCGCCGACCACATAAAAAACATAATCCTCCAAGTAAGGCATGGCATCGATTATCCATTCAATTCCGCGCCCCACATTGACAGCCCCCTGATACAACAGCACTTTTTTCCCTTTGGAATCAATCGCCGGTTGGGAACTCGTAACCTGTTGTGCAAAAGGAATATTGCGAATCACCTGCATATTGATTTTATACTTGGCATTGTAAATATCCGCGATGGATTGGCAAACGGTATAAGTGTTTTTGAGCCGGGGAAACACCCAATCTTCTATCCTGGTCCAGAATGATTTGACAAATTTCCGGTGGATCACTTCCGGCACTTCCGGAAACATTTCGTGGGCATCAAAAATCAACGGTTTGCGGCGAATCTTAGATGCCAGATAGTTAGCTGGAAGCGTATCCGTATCATTGGAAAGATACAAATCAGTTTTATCAAACAACAAATAAAAAAACAGGCGGATATTGTATTCCGCATAAAAGAGAAACGACCGGTTGAAACACAAGCGCATACGGTCTGTCCGGTAGTTGCGGTTCAGCGGTTTACTTGTACGGAATTTCCGCCCCACCAATTTCACATCGTGTCCGTTTTGCGAAAGGGTAGTGCAAACTTTGTGTACCCGCTGGTCGGTCACCAAATCATTTGTTACTGAAACTGTAATTTTCATGGGATTTGTTTCTTCGACAAAAGTACTAAAAATTCACATCAAATTACATTTTTTCATATAAATCAATATTTGGCACGTTTTTTGTATTATATTTATACGAGGGAACAATATAGTTTAAAGGATTCATGAGAGGGTAATCATCAGCATGTAAAGAACGTGAAAACTTGCGAGAGATTATTAATTTTATACTATAGACAAAATGAGAAAAGTGTTTTTAATGTTTGTGCTGGTTGCTGCTATGCTGGTAACCGGCCATTGGTCGTTGGTGAGCGCCCAAGTCAAAATTGGCGGCTCTATTGATGATTCGATTACCCCGGGTGCAGTCCTTGAATTAGATGGAGCTAATGGTGCATTGTTGCTGCCTCGTGTTTCCAAACTTCCTACAGATCCCGTTGCCGGTATGCAAGTTTACTTGACCGCTGCTGATGGTGATTACCTTGCCAATAAAGTTTACTACTATGACGGCACGAAATGGGTTGCAGATGGTCTTAAGGGAGACAAGGGAGATGCCGGTGCAATGGGTGCAACCGGTCCTGCCGGCCCAATCGGCCCAATCGGTGCAACCGGCCCTGCTGGTGCAATTGGTGCAACCGGCCCTGCTGGCCCTGCCGGTGCAACCGGAGCTAAAGGTGCAACTGGCTCTGTCGGTGCCACAGGCCCTGCCGGCCCTGCCGGAGCAACGGGCGCAAGAGGTGCAACGGGCGCAACTGGAGATAGAGGCGCAACCGGTGCAACCGGAGATAGAGGTGCAACCGGAGCGACTGGCCCTGCCGGTCCAGCTGGAGCAACCGGAGCTAAAGGCGCAACTGGAGCAACAGGCCCAGCCGGCCCAACTGGCCCTAAAGGTGCAACCGGAGCAACCGGTCCTGCCGGCCCGGTGGGTAAGTACGCTAGTGGTTTGACCAGCTTTAATGTAACGATTCCGACTCTTAAACCGCAGACAGCTGGAAGTGTTAGCTGGTCCGTGCCTTCTGGGAGCGCCTTTAACGATTGTTGGGTAAATAATATAGTAGGCTCGAACTGGGCAATTGTTATTGACATTCGTAGCGCCAGCACAATTTGGGCCTATAACACCAGTACGACTGTTTCGGCGAGTGGGCAAACAGTAGTTCATTGCATCAAGTGGATAAATTAATTAAAATAGTATCATAATAATTATTTTATCTGAGAGTTTCAAGCATACATTTGAAACTCTCAGATTTTTTATTTACTTTTGCAAACAGTTATTAACTATCTTATATATATAATAATGGACGCACAAAAAGTGGACATGTTTATCATGTCAAACAGCAAGTATTTCGACGGCTTTCAATTGATGGCAATTAAACAACAACTACTTGATTTGGATGAAGATAAGTGGACAAGAATCCAGGTGCTTCAACTGAAAGATCCGACCGTTTCACTTATCGTTTCTTTATTGGCGGGGTCTCTTGGAATAGACCGTTTCCTTATCGGCGATATCGGATTAGGTGTTGGAAAATTACTTACCTGCGGTGGAGCGGGTATTTGGACGATTGTGGATTGGTTTTTGATTATGTCCGCCACTAAAGAAAAAAATCTGCAAAGATTACAGGAAGCGTTGGTTTTCTAAAATACGAAGTATATCAATGACAAAAAAGAAATTATATTTCTTTGTTTTTGTCGCTTGTATGGCAGGGTATGTTTGGGTATTCTTCAATTTATTTTATCACTCAAACAGGCACGTAGGATGTTTATTCCATAAAATAACACACATCCCTTGTCCATCGTGTGGATCCACCCGTTCGGTACTTTCTTTGTTACAGGGTCATTGGGGCGATGCTTTTTATGCGAATCCCTTTGGATTCCTCATTACGGTCTTGATGATCGTATTGCCTTTATGGATAGCAGGGGATGTCCTGAGTAAAAAAGAAAGTTTTTTCCGATCGTATCAAACGATTGAATCATTAATAAAAAAGAAATCCATTGCCATTCCCGCCCTTGCGCTTGTTTTGAGCAATTGGATATGGAACATTTTTAAGTATTTATGATGGAAGACAATCCTGTTTCCCGACCCTATATTTATGAAGAAGAAGCCGAGAAAGCTTCTTTTGCCTATTTGATGTCCACAATTATTTTGATTGTAGGACTTCCGATGCCTATTATCAACGTAATAGCCTCTGTCATGTTTTATGTGGCAAACCGGCGCAAGACGTACTTTGTCCGTTTTCATTGCCTGCAATCCATGCTTTCACAATTAGCCGTTATTCCGATGAACTCGGTTGGTGTAGGATGGACGATTTCTATACTTACGGGACACAGCCAGGTATCGAACCTCTATATTTCCTACATTATTACGATTGTCGGTTTTAATATTGTGGAATTTATCTCATCCTTATATGCAGCCATTCAGGTGCGCAAAAAAAAGGATGTCCGGTTCTGGTTTTTCGGGCCGCTCTCAGAACTTATTTACAAACGGGAAATATAAAACCAATCACATTCGTATGGAAAAAACACTTATTCAGTTCTTTGCTTTTATTATCCTGTTTTTGGGTATTTGGTTTGGACTTAACCAAATAGACTTTATGAATTTCTTTAAGGTCGAAGAAAAGACCTCAAAAATAGAAAAAGCCTTAGGCGATTTTTACATGGATATAATTACGGATACCGATACCGAAATTACGGATACTGAAATAATTGATTGTATAAAAGAAATAAAAAACCGTATTTGTAATGACAATGCGATTGATACCACAAAAATTAAAATCCATGTTGTAAAAAGCAGCGAAGTCAATGCTTTTGCTTTGCCCGACCGGCATATCGTTATCCATTCGGAGTTAATCTCTTTTTGTAAAAATCCGGAGGAATTGGCCGGTATCCTGTCTCATGAAATTGCCCATATCGAAAAAAACCATATCATGATGAAATTGGGCAAAGAACTTGGATTTTCAGCGTTGTCGGCCATGTTGAGTTCCGGATCGGGAGGAGCGGAGAGCTTGCGATTATTGACTTCTACGGCTTACGACCGGCAAATGGAAGAACAAGCCGATGAAACAGGCGTGGCCTATCTGCAAAAAAGTAAAATAAACCCGGCGCCTTTGGCCGATTTCATGTTTCGCCTGTCTGTGGAAGAAAGCGATATCCAGAAAAATCTGACCCTAATCAGTACACATCCGGAAACGGAACAACGGGCCAGGAAAATACTGGATTTATTGCCCAAAGAATCCATAGAATATACTCCGCTGTTGCCCGATTCAACCTGGATTCAATTGCAGGAAAACATTCGTTTATTCTAACCGGCTCTGCAACGCTACTTTATCTCATTTGTAAACAGTTCAGGCCGGGACAAAATTTATCAGTCCCCGGTCAGTTTCTACGGAAGCAACGCGCACTTGCAGCCGGTCTCCTATCTTATAACATTTGCCGGTACGCGATCCCCGGATGATATAGGTATTGTTATCCAAGCGGTACTGGTCGTCCATCAGCGAGCGCAACGGCAGGCGACCGTGTACACCCGTTTGCGTTAATTCGACCGACATCTGAGCCACATTGGCGTTCGTAATAATGCCTTCAAATACCTGTCCTATCTTATCGTGCAGGAATTTTGCGCTTTTTTGCTGGACGGACTGCTGCTGTGCGGTTTTTGCTTTCTGATGCTTGTCGTTAAAATGCTTGCAGGCCGTCTCAAAGTCAAAATTGCCGGCGGATTCATCCGGATTAATCAACGCTTGATTGATCAGGCGATGTACCGCCACATCCACATAACGGCGTATGGGCGAAGTGAAATGCGTGTAATAGTCAAATGCCAGGGCAAAGTGGTGTTTCGGCTCATTGCCATATTTGGCCTGCGCCATGGAACGCACGCTCAGGCACGTAAACAACGATTCTTCGGGACTTGTTTTTACTTGCGACAAGAATTGGGATATGTTTTTGGAAGCGACCGGATTGTTTTCACTCCGTTTATACTTTTTCCCTTTGTACTCAAAACCATAATTGGCCGCCACGTTACACAATTCGCTGAACATCTTCATTTTGGGATTGTCGTGCGACCGGTAAATGAACGGGATGTGCCGCTTGGCCGCCGTTTCTGCCACCGTCCGGTTGGCCAACAGCATGAATTCTTCGATCATCTTCATGGAAGTAATTCTTTTATAAGGACTTATATTGATCGTATTTCCATTGTCGTCCATTTCAAAACAGAGTTGCGAACGGTCGTTGAAGGTAACAGCGCCGTTGCTCATCCGGTTGTTGCGCATCTTTTGGGAAAGCGCAAACAGGGCGTTCATGCTTTTGGAAAGAATGTCACCGGTAGGATTATCAATCAGTTGCTGTGCCTCGTCATAACTGAATTGCCTTTGCGAACAGATAACGGTCTTTGCAATTTTCTTTTTGATAATTCGCGCTTCGCCATCCATTTCAACGATAACGGAAAAGGCCAGTTTATCTTCTTTGGGGAATAACGAACAGCCATGCGTAACGCTGTCGGGAAACATTGTCAGCACCTGATTCGCCATATAAATAGACGTGGAGCGTTCGTAAGCCTGCGTATCCAGAATGGAGCCGGGTTTCACGTAGTGGGAAACGTCGGCGATATGGATGCCTGCCTCAAAGTTTCCGTTTTCTAATATCCGGATAGAAAGGGCGTCGTCCACGTCCTGCGTGCCGGCGGGATCAATGGTGAACGTCATTACTTCGCGCATATCCAGCCGTTTGGCAATTTCCTCTTCGGTAATGTCAAAACGGATGGCTGCCGCCGCCGCTTCCTCTTCGGGAGTGACGTCAATGTAAAACCGCTTCGATTGCTTTGTTGACAGGAGTGATTGCGGCCGGGGCTGATTCGGGTTGTTTAACCGTTTTACCTCGGCCGGACTCAATATCCGGACGACTTTGCCCGTTACCCGCCGTTTGTTCCATTGCGTATAACTGTGCAATTTAATAAGTACACTGTCGCCGTCCACCGCATTCTTAATCTTCTTCAGCGGAATCTCTATGTCGTAAAACGGATTCCGGTTGAACGGGACAAAATACGCCCTGCGTTCCGAAACCTCAAGCGTACCCGTCATTTCGCGTTGGGCAAACCGGAGGATTCGCGACACCGTTGCTTCCAAGCACTGAGGCGTTACCCGGCAAATATTCACCAGTACCGTATCTCCGTGGGACGCTCCCCGCAATCCTGTGTAGGAGATATAGACGGGCTTCTCGTTCTCACCGGTCAATAACATTGGCCCGGAGGACGATGACAAGTCAACCACTCCCGTCAGCGGGCAGTGGCCGCGTAACCGAAACTTTCCCGGATAAACTTGCTCGATTTTCCTCTCCAAGGCCAGCTGTCGCAATGCTTTGTCAAGAGCATACTGGCTGTGGATGTCGAGGACACCTATATTCCGGGCAAGTTCAGGAGCGGTAAAGTGACGGTACGCACCCGACTCAAATACTTGCATTAGCTTGTCGGCTATGCGATCCCGCAATCGTTGCGGAAAAAAAAGATGTTCCCACCACCGCTGTGATGAGTTCATTGTTGTCGTCTCCGACAGTTGGCTTGTAAAAACCATGATGTATTATTTTTCTCTCATTTTTCTCTCATTTTTGTTCATACATCAATCGTTTACCTGCCCCTGCTGGAATAAAAATTTCAAGCAGGGGCAAAGCTTATCACCCCGTAACTGATATCCAGGTGAGTGATATGAACTTGTATCTTATCCCCCATTTGGTAGGATTTGCCGGAATTAACACCGTAAACAATAAACGTACGGTAGTCCAGCCGGTAATGGTCGTATTTCAATGACTTCAGCGGCAGAATGCCGCGGACGCCCCATTCGGATAATTCTATAATCATTTGATTGATTGTTATATAAATAATAATTCCTTCCAATATATCTTCCATTTTATCACTTAAAAATTCCGCACACTTTTGCCGGTTCGAATGCTGTTCCATCATTTTTGCTTTCCGCCCCATCCGGTTAAAGTGATCACAAGCCTTTTCGTAGTTGTAAACGCCGGTTGGTTCGGTAGGAGCTACCAAAGCGCGGATAAGCATGCGATGCGCCAATATATCCGCATAACGACTCATGGGGGACGTAAAATGCGTGTAATGGTCGAACGCCAATGCGAAGTGCCGGCGCGGTACATGACTGTATTTTCCCTGCGACATGGAGCGTATGGCCAAGTAAGTAAACAGGGATTCTTCCTGTACTGTTTTTGTTTGCGACAGGACACCGGATATGTTTTGAGCAATCGTATGCCCACTGTTGCCGCATTTATTTTTTTCATGCAGGAGTGTATATCCGTAATTGTCGGCTACCCGGCAAAATTCGTTGAACGTGGACACTTTAGGATAGCCGTGAATACGGTAAATCAAAGGAAAGTGTTTTTGGGCTGCCAATTCGGCCATATTACGACCGGCCAGCAGCATGAATTCTTCTATCAAGTGCATGGATTCGAATCGTTCTTTGGGTTTTACATTGATAACTTGTCCCATATTGTCATATTCAAAGTGAAGTTCCAAATGATCTTTAAACATAATCGCGCCGTTTTTGAACCGCTTCTCCCGTAATTTCAGGGAAAGCGCGTATAATGTATTAATGGATTTAGAAAAAATCTCATCGGTGGGATTATCAATCAGTTGCTGTGCATCTTCGTAACTGAATTGCCGTTGTGAGCGGATGATTGTTTTTACAATTCTACGGTTATATATCTTTGCCTCATTATCCATTCTGAGGATTATCGAGAATGTCAGCTTGTCTTCCCCAGGGAAAAGGGAACATCTGTGAGTGAAAGAACGGGGAAGCATGGGCAGGGTATAGTCGGCTAAATGAACGGTAGCGGCGCGTTCGTAGGCCTGCTTGTCAAGAAGAGACCCTGGCTTGATATAATGGGAAACGTCTGAGATATGGATACCTATTTCAAAATCATCGTCTTCCAGGATATGGATAGAAATCGCATCGTCAATGCATTTGGCGCCCTTGGGATCAATGGTAAATGTCGTTATCCCGCGCATATCCAGGCGATTAGTGATTTCCTCTTCGGCGATATCAAAATGAATAGCGGCTGCTTCATCCTCTTCCTCAGGCGTAAATTCCGAAGGGAAACCGTTTTCTTGCATGAAAGCGCTGTTTTTTACTTGTTGCAAATCGGCTTCTCCCAGTACTTTGATTACTTTACCGGTGACTTTCCGGGTATTGCATTGCGTGTAATAGTAAAATTTGACGACTACGCTGTCGCCGTCCACTGCATTTTTAATATGTTTCAATGGAATTTCTATTTCACAAAAAAGATCTTGCTTGTCCGGCGTAAAGTAAGCTCTATGACTGGATACTTCGAGCGTACCCGCCAGGCTGCGTTGAGCGTGTTTAAGTATCCGCACGACCTCACCTTCCAAGCAGTATTGCGTTTTTTGGCGAATATTTACTAAGACCGTGTCGCCGTGCGAAGCCCCTTGTAAACGGTTGGGCAGTACATAGACCGGACGGTTGTCACTACCGGTTATCAGTGTTGGTATATCTGACGATAAATCAATTACTCCCGTAACATGACTCTGATTGCGTAACTGGAATTTTCCCGGATGGATTTGTTCGACCTTGCCTTTTTGCACCAGGTAACATAATGCCTCATCAATAACACACTGCCCATTCATATCGCTAATGCCCAAACTCCGGGCCAAATCATAAGCGGTAAAAATGCGGTATGCACTGATCTCAAACACTTGCAACAACTTGGTAGCTATGCGGTCGCGTATCCGGTTGGGATAAAATACCCTTTCCCACCACGGACGCGATGAGTGCAAAAATGTCGTCTCCGACAGTTGGTCTGTAAAAACCATGATGTATCTTATTCTCTCATTTTTATACTATACATCAAGCCTCTTTATGGCTTTTACAGGGGGTAAAGTCTTAATTCTTTTTACAAAGGTATGTTTTTTTCTTAAGAAACAAGAAAAGCTTCCTTAATTTTAACTATATAATCTAATTTTTCCCAGGTAAATAATTCAACTTCCAGTTCTTTGGTCGGTTCGTCATTGTACCGGGAAGTGAAAACTTTCGTGACAACTTCCGGTTGGCGGCCCATGTGTCCGTAAGCGGCTGTTTCCAGATATATCGGATTGCGGAGTTTCAAGCGCTTTTCAATGGCATTGGGACGCATGTCGAAAATAGCCGCTACTTTTTCGGCAATTTGGCCGTCCGTCAGATTGACTTTGCTCTTACCGTAGGTATTAATGAAAATATTCATGGGTTCCGCCACGCCGATAGCGTAAGCCACCTGTACCAGTATTTCGTCGGAAATGCCTGCTGCAACCAAGTTTTTGGCAATGTGCCGGGCTGCATAAGCTGCCGAACGGTCCACTTTTGAAGGGTCTTTTCCGGAAAAAGCGCCGCCGCCGTGCGCTCCTTTGCCACCATAAGTGTCCACGATGATTTTCCTGCCGGTCAATCCGGTATCGCCGTGGGGGCCGCCAATCACAAATTTGCCGGTCGGGTTGACATGGTATTTTATTTTGTCGTTGAACAGCGCCTGGATATGCGCCGGATACTTGGCTTTTACCCGTGGAACCAAAATCTTGATAACGTCTTCCCTGATTTTCGCCTGCATCGCTTCGTCCGAGTCAAATTCATCGTGCTGGGTAGAAATAACGATGGTATCGATGCTTTCGGGCGTTCCGTTGTCATTGTACTGGATGGTCACTTGCGATTTGGCATCGGGGCGAAGATAAGGCATCAATTCCAATTCATTTTTGCGGATGTTTGTCAATTCAATTAGCAATTGATGGGACAAATCCAAGGGCAGGGGCATGTAGTTGGCCGTTTCGTTGGTGGCATACCCGAACATCATTCCCTGGTCGCCGGCGCCCTGGTTGAGCGGGTCTTTCCGTTCCACACCGCGGTTGATGTCACCCGATTGTTCGTGAATCGCGCTAAAAATGCCGCAGGATTTCGCTTCGAACTGGTATTCGCTCTTGGTGTAACCGATTTGCTCGATGACTCTCCGGGCCACTTCGGGAATATCCACGTAGGATTTGGATTTGACTTCTCCGGCCAACACTACCTGACCGGTGGTTACTAATGTTTCGCAAGCTACTTTGGAATCAGGATCATACGCCAGGAACTGATCCAGTAGAGCATCTGAAATTTGGTCGGCGACTTTGTCGGGATGACCTTCAGATACGGATTCGGATGTAAATAAATAACTCATTGTGATTGTATTTAAAATAAAAAATTCTGATAAAAGACTATCAGAAAGCACGAATACATTTGAGATGAATGAAACCAACGACTGGTTTTTAGCATTTTTTTTTGTGGTTGCAAGCATACAAATTTATCCACTTTCTAATACGGATGCAAAGATAAAACGAAAATAGGAAATATGCAAGAAAAAATATATCTTTTTTAACCAGCAACCTTACCCTTTTTCCGGTTAAAGTCTGACGCAAGATATTTCAGCCTTTCTTCAGTGGTCATGTCCATCATTTCGAGGCTTATTTTATTCTTTATCTCGCGCAATGTCTGCATAA
This sequence comes from Candidatus Symbiothrix sp., assembly GCA_031261295.1. Taxonomy (GTDB): domain Bacteria; phylum Bacteroidota; class Bacteroidia; order Bacteroidales; family Azobacteroidaceae; genus Azobacteroides. Next base: position 22,301 of record JAISKT010000139.1, read on the forward strand.
TACCCGGTATTATTACCGGTTCGGGCAATTTACTTGTTTTCATAATTCATTACTTCTTTAGGTGTTCTTATTTCTATTGATTTATGTCCGATTTCTTTTATCAAACTCTATCGCAAATGTACATGAAATTTATCAATTTACACACAGACGAATAAAAATTACCAAGGCAAACCTTAAAATCTTTGTTTTATAACGAATAAAAACCTCATTTCCACCTAATTTTTCCAACAAAACAACCTCAGTAGCAATTGATTAATTATCTTACACCCAACCTTATTACCTCATTTGTCGCCTGTTTTCTTACGAATTCTTTCTTGATATTTTTACTTTCATTTTGAATAAGGTAATGAGGTTTTGGGAAGAATGAGACATAATATACTGCTACTGAGGTTGTTTTGTTGGAAAAATTAGGTAAAAATGAAGTTCTATTTTAATGTTTGCCCTGTAAAAATTACGGAACATTTTGAATTAATTTTTGTATTTCAGAAATAATATGTATTTTTGTAACCGTAATTAAAATAATGAACATTAAAATAATGTAATTCATGAAATTTTATGATAGGAAAACAGAATTAGAAACGCTTCATCGTAATCGGGAGCAATCAAAGAAAAGCGCTTGTTTTACAGTGATGGTTGGCCGGCGCAGGATTGGTAAAACTTCATTGCTTTTAGAATCGGTGAAAGGACAAAAGTACCTGTATTTATTTGTCTCCCGCAAAAGCGAGCCGCTTCTTTGCACTCAATTCCAAAAAGAGGCAATGGAAGTTTTGGGCTTACAGATATTTGGGACAATAACGCAGTTTCGTGACCTGTTTGAGCAATTATTGCTGTTTGCCGCAAAAGAACATTACACCTTGATAATGGATGAATTTCAGGAATTTGACAATGTTAATCCGTCCATTTTCAGTGATATCCAAAATCTTTGGGATAAATATAAGGATACAGCCAAGATTAACTTTATCGTTTGTGGTTCAATATATTCCATGATGATGAAGATTTTTGAAAACAGGAAAGAGCCTTTATTTGGCCGTTTGACCTCAAAAATGGTATTGCAACCGTTTTCTGTAAGTGTAATAAAAGAGATACTTGGAGATTATCATCCTGAATACACCTCTGAGGATTTATTATGCCTTTACCTTATTACCGGTGGAGTTCCCAAATATGTCTGTTTACTCATGGAAGCCGAAGCCACAACGATTGATAAGATACTCAACAGGATAACGCTTCCCGATTCTCCATTCTTAGATGAGGGGAAAGATTTGCTTGTGTCGGAATTTGGAAAAGAATATGGAATTTATTTCTCTATATTACAATTAATTGCTTCCGGAAAAAATACACAAAGCGAGATTGATTCCATTATAGAAAAAAACACAGGGGCGTATCTGGTCAATTTAGAGAAAGAATATTCGCTCATCGTCAAAAACAAGCCGATGTTTTCCCGACCGGAAAGTCGTAAGGCTCGTTGGACTATCAATGATAATTATTTGCGGTTTTGGTTTCGCTTTATTTATCCCAATCAATCATTAATTGAATTGGGAAAATACGAATTACTTCGGGAGTATATTCATACGAACTATGAAACCTACAGCGGTTTGATTTTGGAAAAATATTTTCGGGAGAAAATAGCCGAAAGTGAGCGAGTTACGAGCATCGGCAACTATTGGGACAATAAAGGAAAAAATGAAATTGATTTGATAGCGCTCAATGACTTGGATAAAACGGCGCTCGTAGCGGAAATAAAGCGAAATCCGAAAAGAATTGATATGAATTTGCTTGCCGAAAAAGCCGGTAGTATTAAAAAAGAATTGGAAAAATACAAAGTGGAACTTAAAGGATTATCAATGAATGATATGTGATAATATGAAAAAGAGTGGATTGAGATTACTTTTGCATACAAAATTTAGTTTTTCAACGGATTGGATAATATTTTTTTGTAACTTTGCAACCTTTGAAAAGTAGAATATGCAATCAGACGATTTAGAAGATATTATTAGTAGCGAAGACGCGGGCAAAGAGCATTCCGATTATATAGTTCCTGAAATTACGGGCGGCGACAATCATCACGTTTTGTCGGGCATGTACAAGGATTGGTTTATGGATTATGCCTCCTACGTCATCACAGACCGGGCCGTTCCCCACATCAACGATGGTTTGAAACCTGTTCAGCGCCGTATCCTCCATGCCATGAAGCGCAAGGATGACGGGCGTTACAACAAAGTGGCCAATATTGTCGGCGAAACCATGCAGTTTCACCCGCACGGGGATCAATCCATTGGCGGCGCGTTGGTGCAGTTGGGACAGAAAGATTTGTTGATTGATTGCCAGGGCAATTGGGGAAATATCCTTACCGGAGACGGTGCGGCGGCTCCCCGTTACATCGAAGCGCGGCTCTCCAAACTGGCATTGGAAGTGGTTTTCAATCCGAAAACGACCGAATGGAAACTTTCCTACGACGGACGTAACAAGGAACCGGTTTCCCTTCCCATCAAATATCCTTTGCTCTTGGCGCAGGGGGGAGAAGGTATTGCCGTAGGACTTCAGTCGAAAGTGCTTCCGCATAATTTCAATGAGTTGCTGGACGCCAGTATCGCTTACCTGAAAGGCGAAACATTTACCTTGTATCCTGATTTCCAGACAGGTGGTTCCATTGATGTTTCTAAATACAATGACGGGGAAAGAGGCGGTTCGGTAAAAGTTCGCGCTAAAATCATCAAGGTGGACAATAAAACCCTGGCTGTTACGGAAGTTCCTTTCGGAAAAACAACCGCTACGCTTACGGAATCAATCTTGAAAGCCAATGATAAAGGCAAGATCAAAATCCGGAAAGTGGACGATATGACTGCCAAAAACGCGGAAATCGTGATTCACCTGGCGCCGGGCGTTTCGTCCGACAAAACGATTGACGCGCTGTATGCTTTCACCGATTGCGAAATAAGCATCTCACCCAACTGTTGCGTGATTGATGAAAATAACAAGCCGCAGTTCATGACGGTTTCGGCGGTTTTGAAACACGTCACCGACAATACCACCCGGTTACTGAACCTCGAACTGGAAATCCAGAAAGGGGAATTGCTGGAAAGCCTTCATTTTGCTTCTTTGGAAAAAATCTTTATCGAAGAACGTATTTATAAAGACAAGGAATTTGAAAACGCCAAGGATATGGATGCGGCTTTGGCTCATATAGATAGCCGGTTGGAACCGTTCAAAGCGCAATTTGTCAGGGAAGTGGTTCGCGAAGATTTGTTGCGTTTGATGGAAATCAAGATGGGACGTATCCTCAAATTCAACAAGGACAAGGCCGATGATTTGATTGCTTCTTATAAAACGCAAATCGAAAACATCGACTATCATATCGCACATATCGTTGAATATGCCATCGATTGGTTTGTCAAACTGAAAGACAAATTCGGAAAGGATTATCCGCGCAAAACGGAAATCCGCAGTTTTGATACGATTGAAGCGGCCAAAGTGGTGGAAGCCAACGAAAAACTATACATCAACCGTGAAGAGGGATTTATCGGTTACGGATTGAAAAAAGACGAATACGTTTGCAACTGTTCGGATATTGACGATGTCATTCTTTTCTTTAAAGACGGCAAATACAAAATTGTGAAAGTGAGCGAGAAGATGTTTGTCGGCAAAAATGTTTTGTACCTGAATGTCTTCAAACGGAACGATAACCGTACGATTTACAATGTGATTTATCGCGATGGAAAGGCGGGATTCAACTATATCAAACGGTTTGCCGTGACCGGAATTACCCGCGATAAGGAATACGATGTGACGCAGGGAAATCCCGGAAGCCGTATCCTTTATTTCTCGGCCAATCCGAACGGGGAAGCGGAAACGATTAAAATCATTTTGAAACCCAAACCCCGCCAAAAACTGTTGCTTTTTGATAAAAATTTCAGCGAAGTGGCTATCAAAGGACGCGGTTCGATGGGGAATATCCTCACCAAAGCGGATATTCACAAAATTTCCCTCAAAACCAAGGGCGGTTCCACTTTAGGCGGGCGCCAGGTGTGGTTTGACAAGGATGTGTTGCGCGTCAATTACGATGGCCGGGGCGATTACTTAGGTGAGTTTTTTGCCGATGATTTGATTTTGGTGGTTCAGGAAAACGGGGAATTTTATACCACCAATTTTGATTCGGGCAACCACTACCAGGAGCAAATCAAGGTGATTGAGAAATTTGATCCGAACAAGGTTTGGTCTGTGGCTTTGTACGACGAAGATCAACAGGGTTTCCCCTATTTGAAACGGTTTGTTTTTGAAGCAAACAATAAAAAACAAAGTTTCCTGGGCGATAATGCCGCTTCAAAATTGGTGTTATTGACGGATACTTTTTATCCGAGGATCGA
>JAISKT010000155.1 GCA_031261295.1 Candidatus Symbiothrix sp.
TTCGCCCGATGTAATAATGGAGCCGATGATAACGCCCAATATGCCGTGAGAGTTGATGTTTTGCCCTACTTGAAGAAGATTGGGGATTTTCGTTCGTTGAGAAACGGCTGATTGGGCAGGCTCCGTGCAATCGCGGAGTACGCCGTACATAGACCCTTCTTCCGTTCCGGTATAATCAAAATACGTGAGCGGCGTAGAAGTGTAATAATGTGCGATATTCGTTTTCGTACCCGGCATTTGCTTTTCCAAAAGATTCATTAAACGTTCGGCTTTTTCTTGCTTAAATGACTCATAATCATCTCCCCGACGGCCAATTTTTGTGCCTGTCCATGGCGATACCTCTTCATAGTTCATGTAAGTCATTAAAATTGCGCCATCGGCATATTGTTGGTCAACCGAAGAACAAAGGTGCATATACAGAAAACTATTCGGCCAAGTGTCTGGGGTATAATTGCTACCTCTCCAAACATCATCCGCCTGTTGATAATGATACAAATTGGAATTAAAATAAGGAATCGTATTTTTCTTGAAATGAAGATATACCGTGAAATTGCCAATCGTATTAGGCAAATTTGAAATACGTTCGCGGTAAGATTTGCGAATCAGGTGGGTATCCAACAACTCAAGCATACGCTTCGGATGAATATTGGAAATGAAATAATCGCCGCGCACTTCCTCGCCGTTTTGGAGGGTCACGCTGACTGCTTGTGTTTTGTCACAATTGATTCGGCTTACTTGCAAACCGGAATGTACTTCGCCTCCCATCGACCGGATGGATTTTACCAAGGATTTGGCAATTATGTCACTTCCGCCCACAATGCGGTAGGTGCTTTTGTTGTAAAAATCATTGATAAGCGCATGAATGTACAGCGGCGTTTTATTTTTTACTCCGGCATATAAAGGAAGATTTCCGGCTAATACACTTCGCAACAATGGGTTATTAATGGTTGATTCGATAAATTCGCTGGCGCTTTGTTTGATATATTGCTCATTGAGGAAAACCATCGAATCGGTATATTGAAACGAATAGAGCGGAGAATTACCGGCAACATCGCCAATGATGCGGCAATAATTTTGCAAATTACTCCGTTCGCCGGGAAAATGTTGCGCCAATGATTCCACAAAATTTTCTCTTCCGTTCGCAAAGGAAAATCTTTTGTCTCCGATGGAAATCAAATCATAAGCTGTTTTATCCAAAGAACGGAATTTCATATCCGGAAGTAACGACAAGTAGTTGAAATAATTGTAAAGCGCCTGTCCTTCTTCCATGCTTCCGATGTAGTGCATACCTGTTTCAAATTTCACGCCGTGACGGGTAAATGTTTGAAGACAACCACCCAATTGAAGATTCTTTTCCAATACGGTTACGCGATATCCGTTTTTTGCTAAGATATAACCGGTAGTTAGTCCACCCAAGCCACTTCCGATGATTACCACATGCTTATTCATTGAGCGGTATATTATATAATTGATTCACAACATATTGCAAAAGTGCAAACATGCGAACATTCAAGTTTACCCCTTGGAAAGTATGGTCGGCATTCATTTCAATTACGACATCTCCACTGGGTACTAATTCATCTAAAAACGGCGAGTAGCCATCACTCGGAATCGCTATACTCGCATGGTCTTTTTCCTGCCGCAATTTGGCGGTAATAAAGTTGACGGTGTAAATATTTTGTGGCATAACCAAGGTTTTCGCCTCCTGTTTTCGCCGTTTATAACTGAGGTCGTTCAACAATTGAGTTAAAGGAACTTTCCATTTCCCTGAAAAAAATAAACCAAACTTAAGCCATATTTTTTTCTTAGAAATAGACCAATAATCAGCCGCCGGAGAGCCGTTCAGAATACCGCTCACATTTATCCATGCTTTTACGGCCTTGAGCACATCCGGATGCTGTATTTTTTCCCAAGCAAGGGCTGTTTCCAAACCGCCTTTGCTCACGCTGATAACGATAAGATTGCGATGCTGTTCGCTGATTTCTTGCAGTTTCTGAGCTATCAATTCCGCATTTTCTTCAACCAGCCCCCACTGCTGCGTTTTAATTATTTCATTCGGTATCTTGGCGGAATCAAGCAATTCTCTTTGCTCCCAAAAATTACCCATATTGGATTCGTAGTTAAACGCGGGAACAAAAACGATGTAGAAATCTTGCAGAAAAGATAGTTTTTGGTCAAGTCCGAACGGGGACAAAGTGTCGATATAAGATAAATAGAAGTCTTGCAACTGCCTGTTTCTTTCCTGCTCATATAACCTTTCCACCATAAACAGGGTGGCTACATTCAAGGAATAATTCTTGGTAATCTCTTTCAACAAATCGTCATTGAGTTCGGTATTTCGGTAAGTCGCAAACAATTTTACGACATTGCTATCTTTGCGATTGGTAATCATGGTAGCGGCAAAATCATTATCCACTTGGGTGGAAAAAGGGCGCCCAAATAAAGTCCCATCCACAGAAAGGTCTTTTTGCGCCATACAAATATTACTTGTAATAAGACTCATTACAAGTAAATTCAACTTCAAAAAGCGTATTAATTGTTTATTATTCATTGTTCATTATTTGTTTTTATGGTCAGATTTTTAGGAATGCCCGCACAAGCACGAGCAATCGCCACTTTATCCTCATCCTGTTCGGTCGCTATCACTTCTATATCTTTGTGCACCAGCGCAAAAAGAAAACTATAAACGCCATAGCCGTTGTTTTCAATCAAAACCGGACCTTCGCCTTTGTAACCATCAATAGAGGTTAAACTTTTTGAGGGACTTTTGGGACTTAAGGGACTAAAGGGACTGTCCCAAGAGTCCCTTAAGTCTCTAAAGTCCCTTAAATTTTTAAACTCCTCTCGTGCCCCCCGCTCAACATCAGCCCCTTTATAAAGATAGTTATGCAAAACAAAACTTTTGAAATAAGCCGCAGTTTCAAGTTGTTGAGAAATAGCTGCGAAAGTATCGCGATAATAGTGCCGCACCTGTTTAGTACGAATGGTGTAATCCGTTGCAAAGCGGGAATCATCGGGAGTAATGCGCGGATGTACCTGAACGGTAATCGCACCGTCGCGTAACATAAAATCTTTTTTAGGCAACACGTGTCCTACGCCATGAATGAAAATCGGGAGAATGTCGAGATGCAGTTTTTCTGCCAAATAGAACGCTCCCCGGTGGAAACGCAAAATGGAACAATCTTCCGAACGTGTTCCTTCGGGAAAAACCACAATGGAATAACCGTTTTGCACCCGTTCCGAAAGCTTTTCAAGGCTTTGCTCAATACCGTTTGAAACGGGATAAAAATCGGCTTGCTTGATTAAACGACCATAGAACGGATTATTCCAAACCCAATCGTTGGTCAGGATAATAAGTTTGGGCGTGAGCATCATCAAACACATCAAATCCAAGTGCGCCTGATGGTTGCAGATAATGACCGCCGGTTTGTCAAAACGTTCGCCGGACAGATTTTCATATTTGAACTTTACGCCGGGAATGTGCCGGATAACAAAATTCGCCACCCAACATAAAATGGAATGGTAACGCAGCCTTTTCCGCTCGTTCTTTTTGCCGAAGCCAAATAAAAATATTCCGGTAGTCGTGATAAAGAAACTGCCCGCCAGAAAAACGGCAAAAGCAAGAAGCGATGCCGCCAAACGTTTAATCGTAACGGGAACTTCCCGGAATCCCTGTTTGTCGGTCGTCAACCACCGAAAAATAAACGGCGGAATAATATACGCCATCAGCACCACCGAAAACATACCGATAATCGTTACTTCCGCCAACGAACGAACAGCGGGATGTTTGGCAAAAATCAAGGTGCCGATGCCGATAAACATGATGAGCGCCGAAAGGATAATGCTGTTTTTATAGGAGGCAAGCATCTTGCGGCGGTAGGTATATTCGTACATCAATCCTTCGGTAATGAAAATGGTGTAATCGTCGCCTTGCCCGAAAATAAAGGTTGCCAGAATGATATTCACAATATTAAACTGCATATTGCCCAACTGCATAATACCCAAAATCCACACCCAACTGACGGTTAAGGGAAGAAATGCGAGAAGGCTTAATTCCAGCCGTCCGAAAGAGAAAGTAAGGAAAATAAATACGATAAATCCGCAGATATACAACAGATAATTGAAATCGCCGGAAAGAGAATCCACCATGCGTTCTCCGATGCTGCGGGCGTCGAAAAAGAAGGTGGCGCTGGGATCAATGGGCGCACACACAGGTGCGCCCCTACGGAGGGCATCTTCCAATGTTTCAATATTTTCTTTTTCGCAATATAATAGACTGATTATCCTGTTTTTGTCTTCGCCTTTTATCAAATAATTGTCTGTCAAGAGCGAGGAAATCGGGCTGAAATAATTTTCGGTTTGCAGCGTAAAATCCGTATAAAGAAGTTGGGAGAAGTCCTCGAAAGAGCCTTGTTTGAAACCAAGTTTGGCAGATTCCTGTTCAATTTGTAGCAAAAGAGTTTCTCGGCGCGACTTCCAAAATTCGTTCCAACGGTCGATTCGTTTTTGCTGTTCGCCGTGAGAGGAAAGAAAAGCGCCGATTCCCGAAATGCTCTCAATCATTCCGGTTTTCCGGAGAGAATCCAACAAGGGAACATGCTGTTCCTGAACGGACAAGGCATCGTCCATCGTTTTACCTTCGGAGATAAAATAAACAATTTCCAACTCTTTCTTTTCTAAGGACTGCAACATATCGTTCATGTCTTCGCGCTGTTGCTCAGTCATATAGTTGATTTTGTTCATGTCCGCTTCAAAAGTCGTAAACCGACTCAAATACAAAAATACCAAAGTCAATCCCAAAACCGTCCACATAATCCATTGCTTCCGTTCGGGAGAAAAGGTTGCTAATCGTCCAAACGTAGGGGCGACCCTTGTGGTCGCCTTGATAGGGCAACCACAAGGGTCGCCCCTACGGGTTTCTATCAAATGCGGCAAAAACACCAGCACAAACAAAATCGTCCCCACCAACAACAGTGACCCGAACAGCCCCAAATCGCGCATGGCGCTTGAATCAATAAACACCAAACTGAGAAAAGCGCCTACTGTGGTAATATTGCCTATCAACAGCGGAGGAATAATCTCTTTCAAAGCTTGTTTCCTGTTTTTCTGATGCCGGAGGTGGTCGATAAAATGCAGCGGATAATTGATGGCAATACCCAC
>JAISKT010000157.1 GCA_031261295.1 Candidatus Symbiothrix sp.
AGGGGAAAAAAGACCCGTCTTTTTGAATAAAGGATTCCCAATAAGCCACCATGCTCAAGGAACGAATGCCTTCATTTATTTTCATAAAGGAATAAATGCCGATTCCAAGAAACACAAGCGCCAAAACCCCGATGGTCTTCCGGGTCTTAATCCATTCTTTATAAAGTAGTGATTGGTACATATTATTAATATTTTCCTGTTATTTCGATAAATGCGTCCTCCAATGTCTTGTAATTATTCAGAAAATAATCTACCGGCTCATGCAGGAGGATTTTTCCGTAATCCAAAATGATACAATCATCTATCAGCATCTCCATATCTTGAATAATATGGGAAGTCATAAAAATGGTTTTATTGCCGGAAACCGCATATTCTTTGAGATATTCTACGAAAAGGCGGCGATAACCGGGGTCAAGGCCCATCGAGAAATCATCGAGTATCAGCAATTCGGGGTCTTGGGCGAACAATAAGCCCAGAGCGACCTGCGAGCGTTGTCCGCACGACATGGTACTGATTTTTTGCGTGGGCGTAACCTGCAATTTTTCAATCAAACCGTAATAAGCATCGGCTTTCCAATTCGGGAAAAACCGGCTGTAATACTTTTCAATCTGCCGGACATTGAAATAACTGTGCTGGATATGCCCTTCTAACAGCAAACCGATTTTGCCTTTCGTTTCAGGGGTAATTTTATCCATTTCCTCCCCAAACATACGGCACACACCCGATTGCGGGCGCAAATAACCATTCAAAATATTGATAATGGTCGTTTTGCCTGTTCCGTTTTTACCGAGTAATCCCAAGATTTTCCCTTGTTGCACTTCAAAGTTCAAATCCTTGTAGATTAATCTGTCCCCATAATAATGGGTAATATTTTCACATTGTATAATAGGTTCCATAATACAAAAGTAATCTAATTAAAACATACAACCCACTGCCAAGAAGGCGGAACTGTATTTTTGATTTTTAAAATAATCGCCCAAAGCATTCGTCAACTCGTAGTTGGCACGAACATAACCTGATTTTACAAAATGCACCGGAAACGAATATTTGACTCCGATATTTCCTGTAAAGTGTTTAGCCGTCAGATATTTATATTCCTGTTCTAATCTGCTATCGAGGCTTTTCGGCGGCTCTTGAGTTGATGAAACAGTGATATAGGTACCGTCATTTTTCGCTGTTCCGCCACCGGAACCGTAAGATACGCCAAGCGTGAAGCCCAAGATGCTTTTGCGTTGGACAATGTTCCTGCCCGCTTGTGCACCAACATCCCAAAACCGAATGGTTTGCTTGCGATAAAACGGATGCTGGGATACGGTTTGTTGGCGGTTGTGCCAATCCGCTTCGGCGCTCAGCGTCCACTCGGGACAATTATCGATGATGTTCAGATTGGCAGTATAGCCAACGTTCGCATTCAAAACGGTCCGGTTCAACACCTTGGTATTGCCGTAATAAACAATGTCTGTACGGCCTCCTGTGGTATTTTCTTTGCGCCAAACATTTTCAAAGTTTTCGAGTTTTTCCCTATCCGCGCTACCATTCAGTACATGCAATTGCTGTTTATTTCTGAACGATAATACCCCGGAATACGACATAACAGAGCCTTTGTGTTCCGTATAAACCGGTGTAGATGGCGACCGCTTACCGTAATATCCTTCACGGGATTTATAAGATAATTCGTTGAAAAAATGCCATTGGTCGGTTGCTTTCAAGTTCAACTGTAAAGATGCGCCATTGAAAGTGTTGACCGTCGGATTGACTGCGGACTTTTCCGTATAACCGTTTTCACCGAACTCCTCAGTACGCCCGTAAAAGGAGCCAAAATTAACTAATGAGAAATATCGTTTATCGGTAGTGCCGTACATTTTAAATTCAATACTTTCCACACTGCGACGGTAAAAATAATTCACCCCAATATCCATCCATTGGTTCAGTTGATAACTAATGCCTACGGTCGCAGAGACGTCAAAAAAGGAATTGACATGCCGCAAATCCTTGAACTTGGCATAATTGGCCGCTTTGTAATCTACTTTGCCACCGATGCTCCAAGCTTTTGACAGATTGGCGCTAACTGCTCCTATAAGGTTGTACGTTTCCAGATTTTTCGTGCCGCGCGTATCATCTGTCGTTTCCACAATGTCAAGTACATTGTAGTATGGATTGATAAACGCAGAACCGCCCATATTCTTGCCGTTGAAATTAGAATAATTGACCTTTCCATAAAAAACGATCAGTGGATTCAAGCGGTAATACGATTCGGTAAGCGCTCCCCATTTGTAACTATTATCCGATTGGTAATAATTAATAAAATTCCCGTCATTTTTGGACATATAAGCTTCTGCAAAAGAAATGTCGGATACCGGCAAATATTGCAAACCGGCGGCATTTTCGCTGCATAACCACGCTTCCGATTGCCGGATGAATGCAAAATCCGGCAGGCTGAAAGCCTGATAGACTCCAGCCCCAGGCAAAGCCTGGGGTATGGAATCATTTGTGTTTTGCGCCCTGAAAGGGCAACAGATCATTAGAAACAAAAGAAATAGGATATTGCGGATAGTCATTTTATTTCAATTAATCTCTCAAAGACGCTCTACTCCGTTCGTGAAAGTCGTTAGAAGAATTATTCGTATCTTTATAGATGATGCGTGCACCGTTTTTAATAGAGGCTTCCGCATCTATTCCGCTGGGGTCGGAACCTAAAGTATAGGTGTAAACCAACTTTCCTGCATTTGCTGCAATGGCTTCCGTAGTCGTTTTATCTACATTGCGGTAGAGGGTGTGACCTTGTTGATTGGTAAGTTCTACGTATCCGGCATCAATCGCTGGTGTCAGACGTTTATAACTACCGGCATCCCCTTTTTTAGTAACTTCAATACCATCCACAATCCAATCCACCGGAATTTTTTTACGGTGATTGGCTGCTGTTTGGGAATCACCATAATAATCATCATAGCTAACATCGGTAGCCAAATCAGCAGGCGAAATCCCTTTGGGTGTAAAAACAAAAAATGCAGGAGAGATTTGGCTTATTGGCCATGCATTACCTGCTCCATAAATGTAAGCCTTCAGATAATTTGTGGTAGGAATCAATTCTGAAACCGAATAAGATGCGGGATTGTTGTACGCTGTAGCAATATCATACGTTGCATAATAGGCGGGATTAGCAAAATTGATTGAGTTACTGTAAGTAACCGTATTGTCAATTGCATTGTTGAGCGCAATTACGATTTGTTTGCCCGGTTCAACGGTTACAGTTTTGCCTAAAGTCCAATAAGCATATCCCGCAGGAATCCATCCTTCTGCTTCATAAAACAACGATTCATTTTTCAAATCTTTGTTTCCGGAAGTAGCATTGAGTGGCGTTAGTATAGCTAAACTTAGATTTTCCAGCACGGCAGGAACATCAGAATTATTATACAGTATCACATACTTGTCATTCGAAAATGCACCGGAGGCATCGTTTTTCTGACATCCGCCGTTATACAATTCTTTAATTACCAATTGATTGGTTTTGGATTCGGAAAGCGGCAATAACACCGTTTCATCTACAGTTACAACGAGACTGTTTTTTATTCCGTTAAATACAACGATGTTAAGTCCGACTGTGCGAGTTTCAGAAGCCACTACTTCATACGTACCGGCAGTAACTGTAAACGCTACAGTTCCTGTTGCGTCCGTAGTTTTTTCGACAATGGCTCCTGATTGAGCATTCGTTAATTTGACGTTTACATCAGCCGCTGCTGTATAACCTTCCGGATATTCCAATTGAATTTTTACTTGAAATGTTTTGATGCCTTCGTTATCATCATCACAAGAAAAACCCAATAATAAGGCAAAAGCCAATAATAACCATGACGGATTAAATCCGATTTTTTTTCTCTTTTCCATTTTTTCCTATTTTTAAATTTATACTATATTTTAATTTTTAATGATAATCCGTAATAAAACTGTGGAATGTATGAAGACCTAAACAAGGTCTGTTGCGTATTATTCCAAGCCATATTTACCAATCCAATATTGTTGGTAAAATTAGTTGCATTAAACGATACGGAAACATGGTCGCCGATTTCTTTCGTCACACTGATATTTGCGGAATAATAACCGGATACCTTGTTGGTATTAAAATAATAATCGGTATTTGATTTCATTACTAAACTTGCCAAGGCATTGTATAAGTCTCTATCATTATCTTTTGCCCACAAGAATTTTTCTTCAAAAGGTATTTTTGTTTCCAAATCATCCATACTTGCATAATACAAGGGATACAAAGCTACAAACCGGCTGCTGTTGTATATATTATCCGGCTGATTGGTTGCGGGAACATAATCGCCTTTTTCCGATAATGCAAAACTGCGCTGTCCGGCACTATTTTCGCTCAGATTTTGCGCGGAATTGTACAATGTTGCTTCCATTTTGAGCGAAACAATCAATCGGATAGCAGGAATGTGTGTTACAAGAGTGACATTCGTATTCAATTGCTTGGTTTCTTTACCGTTGGCATCACTGTTTCCTCCAACATAGAATCCAACATATTTATAGGGATTGCCATCCGCCATAAACTGCGAAGCAGGCGAATATTGTGTGAGGTTTTCTTCTGTTCCACGATAGTGATAATAATTTCCGTCAATGCGAACGGATGTTCGGATCGGTTTTATTTCCCCAAAATCGACTATCCACTCCATACCTTTCCTCACAGCAGGCGAACCATTGATATAGGTGTTGTCGGATTTAAATTGATTGCGTTCGATATAGGCAAGCGTTTGGTCGGGGAAATGACCCGTTTTGTCATGTACCGTTACAATTCCGGTAGTCCGGTCAATACTGTATTGCCTGTCAACAGACGGAACGGGGTATCCTTCCAGAGCTGACTGGTCGGTCAGTTTGTACGCAAACGGGGAATATTCATTGACTCCATTATAGCTGTTTATCATTTTATTATTGAACAGGGAAACGGATACATTGACACCTTTTATCTTTGCTTCAAAGCCAATTTCCGCTTGTTGATTGTATTGCCACCGCAGATTGGGGTTATATTTCGGATCTGATGGCCGGACGTGATAGGCATAATAAGTAGTGCCATCCGCCATGGTGCCCGGTGCAAAAGCAAGTTTGTCTGAATAGGAAGGCGTAGGATACAGTACCGCAAATGAAGGTAATTTAACGGATTTTCCCCAACCTGCACGAATAGCGAAGTTCTCAACGAACTGGCTTTTTTCTCCTTTATACGCATATTTTGCATTGAAACGTGGCGAAAGACTGCTAACGTTACCGTAAGCCGATTGCTGAACAAATGTCATGTCCGAACGAAGACCTGCCACTGCCTGCAATTTGGATTTATCATTGATAGACAATTCGGCCTTTTCTTCCACGTAAGG
>JAISKT010000165.1 GCA_031261295.1 Candidatus Symbiothrix sp.
GACGAGTATGCTAAATTAGTATTTACAGTGCCTGAGTAGTTGCCATTTAGGGTGTATATCTTAATCTTTTTAAAAAAAATCTTTATTTAAGAGTACTTTTGTGAAAAAATTTAATAGCTTTGTAAGATATTATAAATTTAGATAGTCTTATCTATAAAATTGTTGTTGTGCTATGAATGAACCTATGGATCCGGAACGCATTGCGAATGAAAATGCGGCTGAAGTAGAAGAAAAATTACCTGCTGTTGAGACAGACAAGTTAAGCAAAGAGGAAATCGTTGAACAGCTGGCTGTTGCCGTTGAACAAGAAGTCAGCGATTCTACAAAAAATGAGGTGGATGCTTTGAAGCAATCTTTTTACAAGTTAAAAAGGATTGAGTCGGAAGCAGCTAAAAAAGCGTTTGTGGAAGCAGGAGGCGCGGAAGAAGAGTTTAAAGTGGACGTAGATGAAACGGAAGAAAAATTAAAGGAGCTATTAGCTGTATTCCGTGAAAAAAAAGCTTCTTTAACGGCGGAAACCGAAAAAATCAAAGAGGAAAACTTAGTTGCCAAAAAAGCCATTATCGAAAAACTCAAAGAGCTGATTGAAAGCAAAGAGGATTTCTATAAAGTTTATAATGAATTCAAAAAGCTACAGCAGCAATGGAAAGAAATCAAACAAATTCCCCAAGCGGCTGTCAATGATATTTGGAAAGACTATCAACATTACAGCGAAAAGTTTTATGATTTGTTGAAAATCAATAACGAAATGCGCGATTATGATTTCAAGAAAAACCTGGAACTCAAACAAAATCTTTGTGATGCGGTAGAACGTCTCGACGAAGAAAAAGATGTCATTTCGGCTTTCTATCAATTGCAAAAATTGCATCAGGAATGGCGGGAAGTCGGCCCCGTAGCGCGCGAAATTCGCGAAGAACTGTGGGCGCGCTTCAAAAAAGCCTCTTCCGTCATCAATAAAAAACATCAAGACCATTTCGATGCGTTGAGAAACTTGGAGCAACGGAATCTGGAAGAAAAAACCTTGCTTTGCGAGGAAATGGAAGCCATTGATTATTCCAAATTGGTTTCTTTCAAAGAATGGGATGAACAGAACAAACGGGTTTTGGAACTTCAGGACAAGTGGAAAACGATCGGTTTTGCTCCTAAAAAAAATAATGTAAAAATATTCGAACGGTTCCGTGCGGCTTGCGATATCTTTTTCCAAAAGAAAGGGGATTTCTATAAGGGCATCAAGGAAACGATGGATGTGAACTTGGACAAGAAAAAGGAACTTTGCGAACAAGCCGAAGCCTTGAAAGACAGCCAGGATTGGAAAGAAACGACCGATAAATTGATTTCCCTTCAAAAGAAATGGAAGACCATCGGCCCCGTTTCCCGCAAATTTTCGGATACGGTTTGGAAACGGTTTATCACCGCTTGCGATTATTTCTTTGAACAGAAAAACACCCATTTCTCTTCCCAAAAATCGGAAGAAACGGAAAACCTGAAGAAGAAAAAAGAAATTATTGCGCAAATCATCGCCATTGACGAAACAATTCCGGCGAACGAAGCGATTGCCCAATTGCGCGAATATATGGCTCAATTCAATAGTATTGGATTTGTTCCTTTCAGGGAAAAAGATAAAATCTACAAAGAATACCGCACAGCTGTGGATAGCCATTTCGACCGTTTGAAAGTGGACGAATCGGAAAGACGCCTGCAATCATTCCGGTCAAATATGAATGACATGGCCTCGGGCGAAAAATCCAAAAACAGGCTTTTGAGCGAACGCGACAAATTGATGCGCAACTATGAACGATTGAAAGGCGATATTCAAACTTATGAAAACAATATTGGATTCTTATCTGTTTCTTCTAAGGGAGGCGGTGGCTTAGTCAAAGAAATGCAACGCAAGATTGAAAGTCTGAAAGACGAACTGCTGCTTATCGAAAAGAAAATTGAAGTAATCGATCAAAGTTTAGGATTCGACAATTAATGAAAATTGGTATTTTATCATCCGGAGGCGATTGCCCGGGTATCAATGCGACTATCCGGGGAGTCGGCAAAACAGCTTTGACCCATTTTGGGATGGAAGTCACAGGAATCAAAAGCGGGTTCCTGGGACTTCTTAACCAAGATTACCTTTCATTAGATGATGAAGCGCTTTCCGGCCTATTGAGCCTCGGCGGAACCATTTTGGGTACTTCCCGCGAAAAACCATTTAAAAAATTATTAGACGGAAGCGGCGATGAAAAACCGCAAGTCATTATCGACAATTACAAAAAGCTGGGCTTGGATTGCTTGGTTTGTATTGGCGGAAATGGCACTCAAAAAACAGCTTACAAAGTATCTCAATTGGGATTGAATGTGATTGGCATTCCCAAAACCATCGACAATGATGTGTGGGGAACGGATATTACGTTCGGTTTCAATACGGCTGTAGATATTGCAACGGAAGCCATCGACCGCTTGCATTCGACCGCCAGCTCCCACAAACGGGTCATGGTGATTGAACTGATGGGACACAAAGCCGGTTGGATTACGTTATACGCCGGAATGGCCGGAGGTGCGGATGTGATTCTTTTGCCGGAATTAGGTTTCAATATCAATAAAGTTAATAAAGCCATTCTCGACCGTGCACAAAAAGGAAAACCTTACTCTATTGTAGCGATTGGCGAAGGATTGCAAATAGACGACACTAAAATTTCCCCTGCCTCTTACATTTCCAAACTTATTGAAGAAGGGACGGGCATCGAAACCCGCGAAACGATCCTCGGTTATGTCCAACGGGGCGGAAGTCCCTCGGCATTCGACCGCAATTTAGCCACCCGTTTGGGAGGTCACGCTACCGAATTGATAGCCAAGGGTGAATTCAACCGGATGGTTTGCCTGAGAGAAGACAAAATCAAATCGGTTCCCTTGTCCGAAGTGTCCGGCAAACTGAAATTAGTTCCTCCCGACCAGGATTTAATCATCCAAGGGAAACGAATGGGAATCTCATTCGGAATCTAAAAACAATTAGCTGATAACTGCCAGCGCTTTTTTCACCCGCTTCATTGCCTCCACCAATTGTTCGTCGGAAGTGGCGTACGAAAAACGGATGCAATTGGGAGCGCCAAACGCCATTCCGCCTACGGCTGCTACGTGCGCTTCTTCCAAAAGATACATGGCCAACTCCGCCGAGTTTGCTATTTTCTTGCCATTGAACGATTTACCGATATAGTAGGAACAATCGGGGAACAAATAAAAAGCGCCTTGCGGTTGGTTTACCTTGAAACCCGGAATATCCCTGCCCAATTCCACCATCAGGTTGCAGCGGCGCTCGAATGCTTGGCGCATGGTTTCTACGCAGTCTTGAGGGCCATTGTACGCTGCTTCGGCTGCTTTTTGCGCAATCGAATTGGGGCCGGAAGTATATTGTCCCTGCAATTTGTTGCAAGCGGCGGCAATCCATTGCGGGGCGGCAATCCATCCCAAACGCCAGCCTGTCATGGCATAACCTTTGGATACGCCATTGATAATCACGACCCGCTCGCGGATGTTTTCAAATTGGGCAATGCTTTCGTGTTTACCCACATAATTGATATGTTCGTAGATTTCGTCGGAAAGGATGATAATATCGGGATAGTTAGCCAACACGTCTGCCAAGCCTTTCAATTCTTCTTTGGAATAAACGCTTCCGGTAGGATTGGACGGCGAACAAAGAATCAACGCTTTTGTCTTCGGGGTAATAGCCGCTTCCAATTGGGCCGGCGTAATTTTGAAATCCTGTTCGATGCCCGCGGTGACTATCACATTGGCGCCTTCGGCCAATTTCACCATTTCCACATAACTCACCCAATAAGGAGCCGGAACAATTACTTCGTCTCCCGGGCCGATGATGGAAAGGAGCACATTGCAAACCGATTGTTTGGCGCCATTGGAACAAACGATTTGGCCGGGCGCGTAGTCCAAGTTATTTTCCCTTTTCAATTTGCCGGCAATCGCCTTTTGCAAAGAAAGATAGCCGGGAACCGGAGAATAGAAAGAATAATTTTCGTCTATCGCTTTTTTGGCGGCTTCTTTAATAAAATCAGGCGTAAAAAAGTCGGGTTCGCCGACACTTAAATTGATAACATCAATTCCCTGCGCTTTCAACTCATTGCTTTTCTGGGACATGGCCAACGTCTCGGAAGGAGACAAGGCGGCTAAACGTTTAGAAACTTGAGGCATACTATTATTCATATTTCAAAATTACAGTGCAAAAGTAAGGAAAATAATGAGGAAATCGAAAAAATTTTCTATATTTGCAAAATAAATCATTTAAATAAATTAATATACGGAAAATTATAATTTATAATTGACATAGTAGAGAAAAAGCGTTTAGCTTTTATTCTTGTCATAGAAACTTAGGAAATTTCATAACCACAAGAATAAGTAGTACATACGTTCACGCTGTTTATCAGCGTGGGCTTACTTATTTGTGGCGAAGGTATCCTAAGACCTCTATGACGAATAAAGTTAAAGTCCCACGCTTTATCATTTTTAATAGGTCAATGTAAATGAATATGAAATTGTAGTAAAGCCTTTGAAAGGCGCATCCACTAAAAAATTACTAATCCCCTTGTTTAGAAGTAGTTTTTATTCCTCATACTCTTTGGAGTTTGAGGATTTTTTTGTGCTGTACAGTGCAATACCGAAATTTTAGTATCTTTGCACCGGTTTTATAATAAAGACAATATGATAAGTGAAGAACAGAACTTAATATACTTAGACAGAAACGAGTATAATTTTGAAGTAGCTCCTTTGGTACAGGAAGTTATCCAAATTTTTTCACCGGATGAATTTACCCATTATACGCGTTGTTTTCAGCAGGGAATAAAGAGTGAATTGTCGCAGTACATTGCGGATGTATATGGGGTATCCGAAAAGAATGTAGTGTTGGGATACGGCGGCGAAAATATTCTGAAGGAAGTTATCCACTGTTTCTTAAGTCAGGGAGGGCGCGAAAGACGGATTCTGATTCCTACCTATTCGTGGTGGTATTACAAATCCATCGCAGATGAAGTGAATGGAACTACGCTCATGTATCCGTTATATGAAGACGGTTATACTTTCCGATATGACATTCCTGAGATAAAACGTTTAGTACAATCGGAAAAGCCGGATATGCTTCTCTTGGCCAGCCCCAATAACCCGACAGGTAATTCGCTGACTTTAGACGAAATTAAAGATATTTTGGATAGTGTGGATTCAAAGACCATTGTGGTTATAGATGAAGCCTATACTTTATTCAATAAACGAGACATTACATACATTGCACCTTTGATTAAACAGTATCCCAATCTTTTGATTGTTCGGACTTTATCCAAATTTTACGGTTTGCCGGGTTTGCGTCTCGGTTATGCCTTTATGGGCGATGGACTCAAGCCGTTTGATAGTTTTAGTACGATGTATTTAGGTTTTAATAAACTATCCGAAAAGATTGGTATAGCTGCCCTTCAATCGACTGACTTCTATGCAGAAAAAGGTGATTGGATGCAACAGGATAAAGAGCGATACAAACAAGCGCTTAACCCTCTGCCGGATTTCAAGGTGTATGACTCGGATGCGAACTTTATCCTAATCAAGTACCCCATAGAAATGAAAGAAGCTTTGCAAACTGCTTTTTCGGCAGTGAATATTGTGGTGAAGTTTATGAACGAAGAAGGGTTGCGCACGCACTTACGTATTACATTGGGCACCCCTGCCATGAACAGCCAAGTCATAGAAGTGATTAAACAAGTTGCCTGCCGATGAAAGCTGTTATCCTTGCCGCCGGCACCGCTTCCCGCTTGCGTCCCTTGACCGATCATACACCTAAATGCCTGCTCGAAATAGGCAGTAAAAGCTTGTTGCAACGGACGATGGATGCTTTGTTGACCAATGGAATCCGGGAGATAGTGATTGTCACCGGCTATCTCCATGAGAAGATTGAGTCGTTCGTAACCTCTCATTATCCGGCTCTGAACGTCGAGTTTATCCATAATGAACGATACGAATCCACCAATAATATCTATTCGCTCTGGCTGACCCAAGCGGCTGTTTTAGATACAGACCTTCTTTTGTTGGATAGCGATATTCTTTTTGACCCGGCTATCATCGCTGCGTTGCTGGATGCTGACTATCCTGCTTGTTTAGCTTTGAACAAGCATGCGTTAGGCGAGGAAGAGATAAAAGTGATTGTAGATACCGGCAATCGCATCCAGGAAATCAGCAAGACCTGCGCTATTGCCGATGCCGCAGGAGAGTCTATTGGAATCGAGAAAATGTCGAATGCGTTTGTGCGCCTCTTGTTTGCAGAGCTGGATACGATGATTACGGAAAAGCAACAGGTCAATATCTTTTACGAAGCGGCTTTTGAAAATGTCATTCGTCAAGGCGCTTTCCTGTATGCGATCGACACTACCCGTTATTTTTCTATGGAATTGGATACGGTAGAAGATTTCCTCCAAGCTCAAAAACTCATCCCTGTAAATATATTTTAGCATGGTTACTTACGACATCCGCGTGCGTCAAGACAAGTTATTGGAGATATTATTAGCCATTGACAAGGTATGCAAAGCGCATCACTTGCGTTATTATATTATGGCCGGGACCATGTTAGGCGCTGTCCGCCACAGCGGCTTTATCCCTTGGGATGATGATGCGGATATTGGCATTCCCCGCGCTGATTATGAACAATTGATTGCTCATGCCAAGGAATGGTTTCCGGAGCAATATGAGTTCGTCTGTGGAGAAAACGATACCGATTATCCCTTGCCTTTTGGAAAGATACAAGATGCCCGCACGACTCTCATCGAGAGGGCTTCTATTATGTATGTAGGAGGAGTATATGTAGATATCTTTCCTTTAGACGGTGTTCCCACGGGAAAAATAGCTCAGCAAATACATTTTGCTCAATATCAATTCTACAAAAAACTACTTTTTTTTCTCTTTCGCAACCCCTATAAACATGGAAAAGGACCCCGTTCGTGGGTGCCGTTACTGTGTCGTAAAGTGACAACGCGATCCAAAGTGCAGCGTCGTATTCGCCAACTGCTTACGAAATATGATTTCGATAACCAGTCACTTATTGCTGATTATGACGATGGCTCTAAAGGCATTATGGATAAGCAAATATTGGGTACGCCGATACCTGTTCGCTTTTGTGGAAAAGAATTGCTGGGCGTTGAACAGTCTGATGCCTATCTGAAACAAAAATACGAAGATTATATGACTATACCCAAGCAAGAACATCGGAAGAAACATCAATGTTTTTATTTGGATATGGACATGCCCTATAAAGAGTATAAAGCTTGATAGCAGGCACATAGACAAAAAGTATGGAAATAGATATCGTTTATCTTTGGGTGGATGGCAACGAGCCTTCGTGGTTAGCCCGCAAGAATGCGTTTCTGGGTATTGAATATACGGAAGACGACATTAATTGCAAAGGACGATTTGTAAATAATGATGAACTGAAATATTCACTCCGTTCGGCAGAAAAATTTGCCCCCTGGATTCGGAAGATTTTCATCGTAACCGACCGGCAAATTCCCGCTTGGCTTGACTTGACTCATCCGAAAATTCAAATCATTGACCATACCGAGATTCTTCCGCCGGAGGCTTTACCTTGTTATAATTCAAGTGTGATAGAGTATTTCTTATACCGGATTCCTACCCTTTCGGAACATTTTTTATATGCCAATGACGACATGTTGTTTAATGCCGATGTTTCGCCTGGCTTTTTCTTTGAGAAAGATGGCTATCCTATTGTGCGCCTGCAACGCAAACCCTTTGCCAAATGGAGTTATCGTATCGAAAAACGGATGAAAGGAAAACTTTCTACCTACAAGCAACAATTAGAGAATGCCATTACATTAATTGATAGTCAATTTCACCAATACTATCCGGGAATACCGCATCACAATATGGATGCTTATCGGAAGAGTGATTGCCGTGCGGTCACCGAACAAATTTTTAGTGAAGAAATCACAGCTTGCATACCGCATCACTTGCGAAGCAGTCAAGACATTCAAAGGGTAATTTTCTTGTATTATGCCTTGGCCATTGGGCATGGACATCTGAAATTTGTCAACAAAACGGAATCGTGCGTAGTGCGCTTGCAACGGAAAAACTATAAGCGCTATTTGGATACTTATCATCCTAAATTGATGTGTGTCAATGACAGTCAACGAGTCTCGGATGAAGATAGAAAGAGGATGAAGCTGTTCTTAGAACAGTTGTTTCCCCAAAAATCATCTTTCGAAACTTGATTTATCCGGCAAAATACGCTCAAAAGCCGAATGAATTTCGCTCATTGTTTGTTGATAATTCCGGATATGCGCATTGTCATTCAAGCAAATAAGTGAGTACGACTGTTGACGTATGGCTGCTATAGCTTGTTTACTTTTAATCAAAAGCGGAAACATTTTCGTGTCGTTGTAGGTGTTGTACGGATTAAAATTCGATTGGCAAATTTGCCAGGTACGGAACAATTCGGGAGTGTAATCCGATTCGCTACGAAACCGATGTGCCGACATTTCCGTCAGTTCTTTTTCTGCCACCTCCCAAACATCTTCAAACGTACTTTTTAGATAGGGTTGCGCATTGTGAGGTGTTCGCAAAGTAATAAATTTATTATAGCATTTTAAGAGATAAGTTAATCGGGCTTTGCTGCCGTAAATGGGATTATACCATTTATCGTAATCCCTTGCCAGAACTTCTTTTTTGTCAAAATTTTCATTAATTATCCGAATATTGTTTTTGAGCGTTTTTGCCCACAACGACAAACCTGAATTGTATCGGAATGTCGCAATATCGTTGGGCAATCCGTTGGTAAAAAATCGTTCCGGCGAGAGTTGATTAATGATAAAAAAGTCATCGTTGAAATAGACAAAATGTTCGGATAAGTCTTGGATTTTGTGCATATAAATTTCCAAAACACAAGAATTGAAATTAGGCAAAAACGGATTCGGAATATAATCTTCGTGATTGACCAAATTCAGTTTCGGATGGTTGATATTCAGCCATTCCGGATGTTGTCCGCATGTCACGAAGTGTATCTTTCGTACCCAGGGAGCAAAATTTTCTACGCCCCGGAACCAGTATTTGAGAAAGCCATAGTCCCTGAAACGCGCCTCGGAATTACCGTTTTTACTATTGTCTATCTTCCCCGAACAGTCGGCAAAATCTTTTTGCCACTTCGGGTCATCCATATCCACCCAAGTAATTACAAAATCTATATCCATAATAGTCTTTAATTTTTATTGAAGTTGACTATCTTGTTGGATGAGGGTAGCATGCTTGAATCGCTTGTGTGTCCACAAGTACAATTCGGGCTGTTTGCGTATCATTTTTTCCAACAGTTCGTAATAAATATCTGTCAATTCAAAATCGGGTAAACTTTGCGGATCAGCGTGCATTTTCACAAACGTTGCTTCGTAATATCCTCTTTTTGTTCGTTCTATATCGAGGAAAAATGCTTCAAACCGATATTTCTTGGTTATCTTTTCAGCGCCTGTCAATGCCGGCGCCTGATGATTGAGAAAATGAACAAAATGCTGCGTATTGCTCTTTTTGGGCGACTGGTCGGCAATATAACCGGTAATCGTTACTTGCTGATTCCGTACATGCTCATTTATCCAACGGAGCGTTTCCGCCATTTCAACACTCGTGGCGCCCAAGCGTCCCCGGTTTTGAAGTAACAGTCTATCCACCGTTTGATTATGCAACCGGTGGTATATCTGGCCGCTGACCGTATTTTTGTTCAAGTACAAAGGCATGGAACTCACCCATTCCCAATTGCCGTAATGACCTAAATAGAGCGAGATGGATTTCCCTTGTTGTAAAACCGCGTTTATCTCGTCTATATTGGTAAATTTCATCCGTTTACCGATGTCTTCCTTGGAAATAGTGGCATATTTACACATTTCAAAAATAATATCCACAAAAAAATGATAAAAACGCTTTTCTATGGTTACAATCTCTTGCGCGCTTTTTTCCGGAAACGACTCTACCAGATTTTTGCGCGTAATTTTCCGGCGGTATCTCCCGATGTAGTAAAGCGGATAAAATAATCCGTCCGATAAAATGTACATGATTCGCAACGGGATGATTGACAGCAGTATCCAGACAGATTTAAGCAACCGGTATTTGATGTTTTCAAGAATCATTTTTATTTACCAATTATTAAAATTTCAGTTGATTGTTTTTTACTCAAAACGTATTGCATTTTTCTACTTTCATGTAAAACAACTTGTTTGCCGTTATTTTTGAGAATTTCACAAATTCGATAAATATTAGGGATGCCGTCTGAACGGTAGGAGATTGCTAAAATACTGTCTTTGAATTGTTGGAGTAAACACTCAAACGAATGTTCAATGGTTTGAGGATTTGTCCATTCAGATCCATTTATTTTCAATCGTTTATGCTTGCTTTGATAGTCAATCCGATTCTCCCAATTTTCATAATCTACTAATCCTTCTAAGAAATGATAAAAATCTAAATAATCCACACCAATCCCTTTTTCCGAAATGTAAGGTGTGTCAATGTAAACCAAATCATAGTGATTGGATAGATTAAAAACATTTTTATTCAATGAGCGATTTTTCTTTCCATTAAAAAATATTGCAGCATTGGCCTCTTCTATAAAGTGTCGATAATGCGTTGGAAAAGGTGTATCCCACGTTACTTTATTTCCGAAACTGCGTTCAACATCCTGCGTTCTAATGTAAAGATTTTTGCGATGAAAAAGATTGTACGGACGTTTGATAATGCAAGATTGAAAAAGAGCAAACCACGCAACGGCTTGTTTATATTCGTTTTGAATATGCCTGATATTTGTTGCAACGATGTCCAACCAATGATTTTCATCATCAGTAAAATAGATGTCTGCAAAAGTTCGTTCTATAAAATTGGAATATGAAATGTTGGAATGTTTATTCAAAATAAAAGATAAGTCACGGTCGCTTATAAAACAATCTTCGTTTTCAATCAATGCTTTACCGATGATCGAATTGAATTTCAATATATCATTGTAAGTTACGCTTTTTCCTTCTTGTTTCATTCGATGTGCTACACAACCGGTTCCGCCAAAAGCATCAAGTACTGTTTCAAACGACAAATCTTTAACGCAATGCCAAATCCAATCGGTATATTTAAGTTTACTTCCTTGGTATCGGGTAGAAGGAAATTTTGCTATTGTATCTATTTCAGTTAAATCAAATAAACACATCAATCAATCTTTTTAATTTTCTTGTATTGGTTCAAATTTGAATAGAACGGATTTGATAATTCTGCCGATTTTGCCATTTCATTTGTCAAATAATACATCCAATAATCGTCAAAAATGGCTTCGCCTAATTCATTAAACGGTCCATTCCCTGTTTTAAGTCTTTCAATATTGGACACTCCACCAATATTTTTTGTATTACCACTTCCGGGACGGTCATTTGCTATCTTATATTTTTCTTGAACAAAAAACTCGAAATCTTTTGCTACAGAAGTAATGTTTTGCAGGTCGTTTAGCTGGTAAATTTTCCTTTCATCTACAATATCTTCCGACCTTGTATAAATAATTCCCAAGACAAAATGCCCTATATATTCATTATAAGGGAAGGTAATGTTCTTGGTGCTTTTCCTATCTCTAAAATATCCCGTAAATGCACCTAAGGTCATACCGTTTACCGATTTTTTATTTTTTCGGTAGGTGCTTTTTATGTCAACAGCGTATTTGTTTCCATTTGTATCAATAAAAGTAATATCCGGATAAAAATTCTGTTCTTTACTCAACATGATTTTAAATCCGTTTTTTTCTGCAAAAGCACAAATACCAGGGAAAATCAACAATTCCATGATTTTGGATATAACCTTCGTATCAACCGAAATAGTATAAATATTTTTTGCAATATCAATAAATCCTTTTACCACCCAATCTCCATTATTTATTGAAACGGATTGTGTGAAATGCGCCGCTTCTTCCTGTAGCAATCGGAGAAAGTTTGTTTTTAATTCTGTATTTGACTTACATTGCATAATGTTTGCCGGGTTTTGAGGTTCTAATGCTGCTATGGCCAATTCAAGGCGCAAAACCGTTTCTTCTTTTCCCAAAATTTCCGTAATATCAAAAATATGCGGGCCTTTGGCTTCTCCCACCAAAGCCAACCGGAAAGCATTCATGACATTTCCCAGATGATAGCCTTTGGATTCCATCCAGGACATGACCGCTTCTTCTGTGGGCTTCGCTGTGAAATCTTCGACAGATGCCAGGACTTGGGAAAGTTCGGTCAATTGAACGGCGGAATCTTCCTTCCAACGTTTCTTGACGGTTTTTTCATCGTAAGTTGTGGGCGCCATGAAAAAGAAAGAAGCCTGTTCCCAGATATCTTTTACATAAGTGACTCTTTCTTTGACCAATCCGACTATTTTGACGAGTTTGTCGTTATTATTGTCATTGCGGACTTGATCCGCAATCCCCTGCGGAACCGTTAAACCGCTATTAACGTCTAACAGGAGATTGCGGGTCAAGCCCGCAATGACAGAGTCCGATTTCAATTGAATATATTGGTGATTGAACCATTCGCCTTTTTTATAATCAAATTTGGCGCCGCTCTTGCTGCATTTTTCCAAAGAGAATAAAGCGATTAATTCGTTTAACGGCAGTATTTCCCGGTCGTCACCCGGATTCCAACCCAGCAAGGCCAGGAAATTAACGACTGCATCGGGCAAATAGCCTTTTTCGCGATAACCCGACGAAATTTCGCCGGTTTTAGGGTCTGTCCATTGCAACGGAAATACGGGAAATCCTAAGCGGTCGCCATCCCGTTTGCTTAGTTTGCCGTTTCCTTCCGGCTTCAATAGCAACGGCAAATGGGCAAATTGCGGCATTTCATTTTCCCAGCCCAAATATCTATAAAGAATCACATGCAAGGGCGCGGAAGGCAACCATTCTTCCCCCCGGATGACCTGTGTGATTTCCATCAAATGGTCGTCCACGAT
Source organism: Candidatus Symbiothrix sp. (assembly GCA_031261295.1). GTDB lineage: Bacteria > Bacteroidota > Bacteroidia > Bacteroidales > Azobacteroidaceae > Azobacteroides. The sequence goes on from JAISKT010000165.1 coordinate 12,979, forward strand.
GTTTGCCAAATGATACGTAGGAAGTTGGTCGGATGATTTATACAGTACTTTATCGTCGAGAATAGAAGAATTGACGGTCACTTCCCCCCGGATTAAATCATTTACCACGATGGTTTGATTGGGTTCGATTTTAATCCGCACCACGTATTGTTTGCCGGCGTCTATCCAATCTTCCGTTTCTTTTTTAGACAATGTCAATGAATTGGTCATTGCCATGCGGGTGGACGCATCGTATTGAAAATTAGGGATTTCGTTCCGTTTGGCTTCCAATTGTCCGGGTGTATCGAAAGCGATATAAGCCAAATCATCTTCCAACAATTGGTCCACATATTGTTTGTAAATCGCCCGCCGTTCCGATTGACGGTAGGGGCCGTATTTACCACCGATGTGCGGGCCTTCATCAAACGTAATTCCCAGCCAATTGAAAGCCTCAACAATATATTCTTCGGCGCCGGGCACAAATCGCTGTGAATCGGTATCTTCAATCCGTAAAATAAAATCTCCCCCGTGTTTTTTGGCAAATAAATAATTATATAAAGCCGTCCGCACACCCCCGATATGGAGCGGCCCTGTGGGACTTGGCGCAAAGCGTACTCGTTTTCTCATTATAATTGAAAGTTGAAATAATTTTTCCACAAAAGTACATATATTTATCTTTTTTTTACTACATTTCGGGAAATTTCATGAACATGAAGAAAACGTTTAATATACCTTCTTACATCTATTTTATTATCATCACGTTGGTAATCATTGTCTTATTCCCGCGTGAAGGCAAGTTCAGGTACTCTTTTGTAGAAGGAAAGCCGTGGAAATACGGCTTGCTTACCGCTCCTTTCGACTTCCCGATTTATAAATCGGAACCGCAATTGAAAGCGGAACAGGATTCGGTAAGCCGGAATTTCAGTCCTTATTTTCAATGGGATAAAGACGTATATTCCAAACAATCGGACAAGTTTTCTGCCGATTATATGCATTATCCGCAGGAATATTGGAACCCGGAATACAGGCGGTATGTGGACAAAACGTTGAAAGATATTTATTCAATCGGAATTGTTTCCAATAACGATTACGATTTTTTGAAAGAAAATCATTATACGGCTTTCAAGGTGATTCAGGACGATAACAAGGCCATTCCGTATTTCACCGGTGATGTGTTTACGCTCAAATCCGCCTATTCCTATATTTTGGCTAATTGCCCTAAATATTTGAATGTAAATGTTTTGCGCTCAGTCGATTTGAATGCCTATCTGCATGAGAACCTGAAATACGATGAGGCGCTGTCCGAAAAAGTCAAACAGGATGATTTACAGCAGATTTCGCCTTCCAGCGGGATGGTACAGGCGGGCGAAAAAATTATAGACCGCGGCGAAATCGTCCGGCCCGAAACCTATCGCATCCTTTCTTCCCTGAAACAAATCCAGGACAAACAGGAAGGAACGGCTCAACGGCAAATCGGTTTGATTGTGGGAATTTCGATTTTGGTAGCCGGATTGATGGCATGTCTTTTACTGTATCTCAGCTATTTCCGTAAAAAGATTTATGAAAAAAAGAAAGATGTCGTATTTTTGCTTTTTATGGCTTCCCTGTTTATTTTCCTGACGGAAATTTGCATGACCACCGGCCTGTTTAGTATCTATATTATTCCTTACGCGATTATACCGATTGTTATCCGTACTTTTTTTGAATCGCGGACGGCGCAGATAACGCACCTGATAACCATTTTGATTTGTTCGCTGATGGCGCCTTTTTCGTTTGAATTTATCTTGTTGCAATTTTTTGTTTGCATGGTGGCCCTGTATGTTCTGAAAGATTTAACGCAACGTTCGGAACTGATTAAATGCGCCATTTATATTGTAGCTACCTATATATTGAGCTACGTGGGCGTGCTGCTTTTTCAGGAAGGCGGTTTGTCTAAAATCAATTGGAACATGTTCATTTACTTTGGCATAAACTTCCTGTTCGTGATGTTTACCTACTCCTTTATTTATATCATCGAAAAGGTTTTCGGCTATATTTCCAATGTTACCTTGGTCGAATTGTCCGACATTAATTTACCGGCTTTGGCGCAATTATCGGAACGGTGTCCGGGCACTTTCCAACATTCCTTGCAGGTGTCCATGTTGGGAACGGCGGCGGCGGCAAAGATTGGCGCCAATCCGCAATTGGTTCGGACGGGCGCCTTGTATCACGATTTGGGTAAAATGGAAAATCCGGGGTATTTTACGGAAAACACCATCGAAGGAAAGAATCCGCACGACAACCTGACGTTTGAGCAAAGCGCACGGATTATCACGCAGCACGTGCCGGAAGGCGTGAAGGAGGCGGAACATTTTGGTCTTCCGCCTGCCATTATCAAATTTATTCAAACGCACCACGGAAAGGGCAAAGCCAAATATTTTTACAATTCCTTTAAAAATAAATATCCCGACACACCGGTGGATGAAGAAGCATTCAGTTATTCCGCCGGCATCAATCCCGACACAAAAGAAACCGCTATCCTGATGATGGCCGATTCGGTGGAGGCCGCCTCCCGCAGTTTGAAAGATTACAATGAAGAAAGTATCCGGGAGTTGGTCAACCGGATTGTGGACGGACAAATAGCGGACGGATTGCTAAAGGATGCCCCGCTGACATTCCAGAATATTACTACGATAAAAAATGTGTTTGTGGAGAAATTGCTGTCGGTGTATCATTCGAGGATTAGTTATCCGGAATTGGAAAAGAAGTAAGCCTTGTTTTGATTGGTTCATTAAAAGAAAAATCATTACCTTTGCACCTCAATTTTATTGCATTAACACATTGGAAAAATATGAGCAAGAAGTTCGCTGAATACAACAAACTCGACTTATCGGAAGTCAATCAGGAGATATTGAAACGTTGGGAAGAAAATGATGTTTTCCATAAAAGCTTGGAAATCAGGGAAGGTGCGCCCTCATTTGTCTTTTACGAAGGCCCTCCTTCGGCCAACGGAATGCCGGGAATTCACCACGTCATCGCCCGGAGCATCAAGGATATTTTCTGCCGTTATAAAACCATGAAAGGGTTTCTGGTCAAACGGAAAGCCGGTTGGGATACGCACGGTCTTCCGGTGGAATTGGGCGTTGAAAAAGCCTTAGGCATTACCAAAGAGGATATTGGAAAAAAGATTTCCGTGGAAGAATACAATGCCGCTTGCCGCAAGGATGTGATGAAATACACCAAAGAATGGGAAGATTTGACCCAAAAAATGGGGTATTGGGTGGATATGGACGACCCGTATATCACTTACGACAACCGTTACATCGAAACACTTTGGTGGTTGCTTAAAGAACTATACAAGAAAGATTTATTATACAAAGGCTATACCATTCAACCCTATTCGCCCGCTGCGGGAACCGGTTTGAGTACACACGAATTGAACCAGCCCGGTTGTTACAAAGATGTGAAAGATACCACGTGTACCGCTCAATTCAAAATCGTGAATCCGCTTCCGCAAATGTCGCATTTCGGCGAAGCATTCTTTTTGGCCTGGACAACTACTCCCTGGACATTGCCTTCCAATACAGCGCTTTGCGTAGGGCCGAACATCGAATATGTGGCTGTGCACACCCACAATCCCTACACCAATCAACCGATGACGGCTGTTTTGGCGAAAGATTTGTTGCCCGCTTATTTCAAAGAAACGCCGGAAATTATCGCCACTTGGAAAGGCGAAGAATTGGCGGGAATGGAATACGAACAGTTGATTCCCTGGGTAAATCCAGGCGAAGGCGCTTTCCGCGTGATTACCGGCGATTTTGTGACAACCGAAGACGGTACGGGCATTGTGCATATCGCTCCGACTTTCGGTGCGGACGACGACCGGGTAGCTAAAGCAAACGGTGTTCCGCCGTTGATGTTGGTCGATAAAGACGGCAACCGTCGTCCGATGGTGGATCAAACCGGAAAATTCTTTAACTTGGATGATTTGGACCCGGAATTTGTGAAAGAATCGGTTAATGTTCCACTTTATGCTGAATATGCCGGACGTTATGTAAAAAATGCGTATATACCGTTCGGCGAAGGCTCTGCCTTCGTCGGTCTATCAAGTAAGGCTCCTGCCTTACTGCAAGGCGGGAGCCTTGCCAATAATACGACGAAGGCAGAGCCTTCGCCGAACAGCGATGCAACATTGGATATTGATATTTGTGTGATGCTCAAGCAGCAAAACCGCGCTTTCAAAATCGAAAAGCACGTCCACAACTATCCGCATTGCTGGCGTACCGACAAACCGGTGTTGTATTATCCGTTAGATAGCTGGTTTATCCGCACGACCGCCGTCAAAGACCGCATGATTGAATTGAATAATACCATCAACTGGAAACCGCAATCGACCGGTTCGGGCCGTTTCGGCAAATGGTTGGAAAACCTGCAGGACTGGAACTTGTCCCGTTCCCGTTATTGGGGAACGCCCCTGCCTATCTGGCGTACGGAAGACGGAACGGAAGAAAAATGTATCGGTTCGGTCGCTGAATTAATGGATGAAATCAATCAATCGGTAGCTGCCGGTTTTATGAAAGAAAATCCATATAAAAATTTCAAACCGGGCATTTATACCAAAGAAAATTACGCGGTCGAAAATATTGACTTGCACCGTCCCTACGTGGATACAATCGTGTTGGTTTCGGAAAATGGGAAACCGATGAAACGCGAAACCGACTTAATTGACGTTTGGTTCGATTCGGGCGCCATGCCATTTGCGCAACTACATTATCCGTTTGAAAATCAAGAATTAGTCGATGCGAAGGCATTCTATCCTGCTGATTTTATTTCGGAAGGAGTGGATCAGACACGTGGTTGGTTCTTTACTTTACACGCTATCAGTTCAATGCTATTTGATAGTGTTGCATTCAAAAATGTAGTTTCCACCGGATTGGTTTTGGATAAGAACGGCAACAAGATGTCTAAGCGTTTGGGCAATGGAGTGGATCCGTTTGAAACGATTGCTATTCACGGTTCCGATCCGTTGCGCTGGTACATGATTACCAATGCAAGTCCTTGGGACAACCTGAAATTTGACCCGGAAGGCATTGAAGAATCTCGCCGCAAGTTTTTCGGCACCTTATATAATACGTATTCCTTTTTCGCCTTGTATGCCAATGTGGACGGATTTGAAAACAAAGAAGCGGATGTTCCTTTAAAAGAACGCCCCGAAATCGACCGTTGGATTCTGTCCCTACTCAATTCGTTGGTAAAAGAGGCGGATGAATATTATGCGACTTACGAACCGACTCGCGCCGGACGTGCCATCAACGATTTTGTGAATGATAACCTGAGTAACTGGTATGTCCGCCTCAACCGCAAACGTTTCTGGGGTGGAGAAATGAATACCGATAAACTTTCGGCTTACCAAACGCTATACACTTGTTTGAAAACGGTGACTCAATTGATGTCGCCCATCGCTCCGTTTTATGCCGATAAACTCTATATTGATTTGGTACACGGTACACGGTACACGGTACACGAAGAAAATACAGCACAACCCGAATCGTGCACCGTGCACCGTGCACCATGTACCCTTTCCGTGCATCTTTCCGATTTTCCTGTGGCTGATGAGTCCTTGATTGATAAAGCGTTGGAAGAACGGATGCAGATTGCGCAAGCGATTTCTTCTATGGTATTGGCTTTGCGCCGCAAAGTGAATATCAAGGTGCGCCAACCCTTGTCGTCCATTATGGTTCCGGTATTGGATGCGCATCAAAAAGAAACCATTGAAGCGATACAGGCATTGATTTTGAATGAAGTAAATGTCAAAGCCATCCATTATGTGGACAATGCCGCCGGTATCTTAGTGAAGAAAATCAAACCCGATTTCAAAAAGTTAGGGCCTCGTTACGGTAAGATAATGAAAGACTTGGCTGCTGCTATTACCGGATTGCCGCAAGAAGAAATTCTGAAATTGGAACAAGCCGGAAGATTGGAAATTCCGGTAGCCGGCCAAACGGCAGAAGTCACAACCGACGATGTGGAAATCATTTCAGAAGATATTCCGGGCTGGTTGGTGGCCAATGACGGAAGGCTGACGGTCGCTTTGGATATTACCGTTACTGATGAATTGCGGAAAGAGGGGCTTGCCCGCGAATTGGTCAACCGGATTCAGAATATCCGCAAGTCCAACGGTTACGAAATAGTGGATAAAATTAGCGTAGTGATTCAATCCAATCCGGCGATCAATGAAGCAGTGGAAGAATATAAACAATACATCGCCAATCAGGTGCTGGCCAATAGCATTGCATTAGCAGATCTGACGGAAGGCGCCGAACTGGATTTGGACGATTTTAAATTGTTGGTAAAAGTCGAAAAAATATAATGGAACGCGGATGACGCGGAATAAGATTATTAAAAGGGTACCTCAAAATTTTACTTTTGAGATGCCCTTTTTAATGTAGTTATTTGCCCTTATTTTCCTTGTCATTTTCGTTTTTTGTTGCTAAATAGGCACAACCCAAAGATCCAAGAATGATAATTACTAAATTACCGATCCATATTTTAGCAGAAAATGTTTCTCCTATTAAAAAAAGGCGACCATTTAATAGTGATATAACGCAGAACATTATAAAAAAAGATGCAAATCTGTTTGTCATGAGAATTTATTTTTATAAAAATAGTATTTAATATTTTAATACCGGGCGGTACATTCCGAACGTACTGTAAGCCAGCGCACTCGTTAAACCATAACCTATTCTTCTCCCTTGTGCTTCCTTGCTATTTGAATAGCCCGAACTAGAAGATTCAGTCCACCAAATTTGTGCCCATCCTACAAGATAACCAGCTGCATCTAAATTTATGATAGGAACAATATCAATTGGTGGGGTAGATGTAGTTGTAGCCAAACTATACCAATAATCATTAGAACTATTTATTATTTCTATGAGACCACTGAGTAATTCTCCCTGATTTTTTGCCAATAAATCTTTTTCGTAAGTAGATTGAATTTTTGACACATTCGTTTTAATATAATCGTATTGTTGTTTAAGAGATAGATTTGAAATAGATAAATTCAAGAAAATCTGTTCTGTTTCAGCCACTGCTTTTTGTTCCGATGAAGAAAGATTAATATTTTTGAAAGAATTGTCATTAAGCACAGATGACCAAAAATTTTCTATGCCTTTTGCAGTCAAGTCTTTTCTTACATTATCCAACTGTGAAGCCATATCATCAACATTAACTAATTTAATTACTGCTTTGTATTCAGGTATAGTTTGTACATATTCACAAGATAATGAAACTACTTGTTTAGAAGATATAGATGCGGCAGTAATAGAATTTCTAAGAGAATTATTATCTTCCAAACCAGAAGATTGTAATCGTGCAAAGATAAAATCCAAACCATCATTATGTAAAGTTCCAATATTTTCCGCAGGAGATTTTATAGCGGAAAGATTGTTCTCATCATCACTTTGACTACAAGAAACTCCAAATAATACGATAGCTACAACAAGCAATAATTTATTTATTTTTTTCATGACTAGTAAATTTTAAAAATGATACATTAATTTATTTTGTCCTAATCATTATTTTATACGCCCATAAAAAAAGCGCGGACAGAACTCTTAATTCATCTGCTTTTCGAGGTCTTCGCAATACCTTGCCGCCAAATAAATGAGTAAAGCCCACGCCGAAACGTGAGCGTCATCACTTTACTCTTGGCGACTTTAAACTTTGCGAAGTTTCGAAAAGCCAGAATAGAAGCTATAACGCTTTTTCCTATTATGTTTTAAAATGTGCGTATTATTACGCTTTTTATTCCATAAGCAAAAAGTTTATTTGAGTACAAATTTATAATAATTATTCTAACAAAAGCAAGAAAAGTGAAATTTTTATAAAAAATCTATTCAATCAAATAATTCTTCAAATTCCTCTTTATCCAGGTTATCCAGCGGACTATTCGATGTGATGAATGTTTCGGACAGACGGTTTTTGCTTTCTTGCAAATGCAGGATTTTTTCTTCAATGGAATTTTCAGAAATGAACCGGTAAACCATGACGCTTTTGTCCTGGCCGATGCGGTGGGAACGGCTCAAAGCCTGCATCTCGGCCGCGGGATTCCACCAGGGATCGATAATAAACACATAATCGGCGGCGGTCAGGTTGAGGCCCAAACCTCCGGCTTTTAGTGAAATAAAGAAACATTGAACATCTTTATTTTGGTTGAATTTATTGATTTCGGCTTCCCGGCTTTGCGTTTGCCCGGTGAGCAAAGCGTATTTCCACCCTTTTTCATCGAAATATTTGGTAAACAATTTGAGATGTTTCACAAAAGACGAAAAAATCAACACTTTATGCCCGGTCGCCTGAATACTTTCAAAATAAAGGATGACCTGATCAAATTTGCCGGAATCTCCTTCGTAACCCGGATAAGTTAACACCGGATGGTTTGATAATAGCCGGAGACGCATCAGGCTCTGCAAGGCCACAAATTTATTTTTTACAAACAAGTCCTTATTCTCCAAGAGTTTGTTGCGGATGCCGTTTTTCTCTTTTTCATAAACTTCCTCCTGCACTTCCGTCATATCACAATACACAATTTCTTGTGACAGAGGCGGTAAATCGGGTGTCACTTCTTCTTTGGTCCGCCTCAGCAAGAACGGCTGAATCATTTTCAAGAGCGATTCTTCGACCTGTTTGTTTTTTTCTTTCGTTATCTTATGGATATAATTGCTTTTGAAAAAAGATAAAGTTCCCAGCAATCCCGGATTAATAAAATTAAACTGCGCCCAAAGATCCGTCAGCGAATTTTCTATTGGCGTTCCCGTAAGTACCAATCGATGAGTCATTTCCAACTGTTTCACTGCCTGGTAAAGGATGGAATCCGGATTTTTGATATATTGGCTTTCATCTAAAATAACATAATGAAAGTGATAGCTGCTAAGATACTCAATATCACTGCGTACGGTACCATAAGAAGTGATAACCACCTGGTAACGATCGAATATTTTGCCAATATCCATTGTTTTCAGGCGGGTGATGCCGGCATGAATATATACTTTCAAATCGGGCGCGAACTTTTTCAATTCATTTTTCCAGTTATGCAGCAAAGAAGTGGGAACCACCACTAACGAAGCCGGGATACCGGATTGAGCGTAAACGGATTGCAAGAGCGTGATGGTCTGAAGGGTTTTCCCCAAACCCATATCATCGGCTAAGCAGCCGCCAAAATTGAATTTCTGCAAATGGTTCAACCAATAAAAACCCTGTTTCTGGTAGGTTCGCAAGATTTTGTCCAACTGTTCCGATGGAATCGTATGTTCGACAGGCGTTTGACTGAACTGTTCCAAATCATTTCCGCGTTCATTCAGGAAAAGATTTTCCATTCCGTTCAAAATCCCGATATATACTTTCTTCATACGCACCCCTTTATCCGTGTCTTCGCTGTGCATCAGGAATTCGTGATAATCTGCAAACCATTCTTCCGGTAAAATGAAAATACGTCCGTCGGGAAGGACATATTCGGAATTTCCGGTTAAAATATGTTTCCGGAAACGGCTGAAAGGAATCTTGAACGTATCAAAAACGACATTAATTTCCATATCAAACCAATCGATTTTCACATCCAGAGTCGATTGTATTTCCGTCCTTCCGTGATAATACGAATGATCGACATGCTGTTCGATCCGGAAATCTTTCAAGTCCTCAAAATGGCGGTTCATCCACCCGATCAGACCGTGTTGCTGTGATATTTCGGAGTTTTGCTTCAGATAAAAATGATTGTCTCCTTCTCTTTGCAATTCCAAATCAATCAATTGGTTGAAAAGCCGGTTTTCCCAATCGACATCCCGGTCAAACCAGCAGATATTTTCTGTTTGGTTTACTTCTTCTACGCCCACCACTTTTCTCTTTTTTTGTGAAGTAGAAATAAATCGCAGGTTATCATACTGGAAAAACAGGGAAAGGCACAGCCGTTGGTAAAAATCTTCTTCCAAAACCAATACCGCTTCTTTTTGCGGAACCTTTTCCCGCATTTCAATCCCTTCGATTTTCACCTCGTATTTGGGAATCGTCTTAATAATAAACTTTTGAATATACGCTTTTTCCGAAGCAGCCGGAACATCTATATGGGTTTTAGTAAAAAACGGCGTCAATTTTTTTGCGTCAATATTCTCTACCTGATGTATTTGGTTTCCCAATAAAACAATGCAAGGCTCCTGTGACAAGACAATGGCGTATTCTTGTTGCAGGGGAATTTCATTTTCCTCATAGGTAAGGGAAATAAAATAGCGCAAACCTTGTTCATCTTTCACAAAATTGAAAAGGCACCGGCTCGACACCGGTAATATTTCGATCCGGTTATATTCGGATAATGCATTCGTTTTCAGATGCGGCCGGAAATAAACCTGCGTATGGGTTTGTTGGGCCAATGCCAAAATTTTAGCGCAACTTCCTTCGATCCGGGGACGAATTAAATTGTCAATCGTACTTTGAAGAATTTTAGTTTTGTCTTTTTCTTTGGAATAAGCTTTCAGCAAAGCCGAATCCGAAATTTCCTCCACCGCACGTATCAAAGCAATCTCCGGTTCGGAAGCTCCTTTTTCTATTTCTTCCTTCAGAGTTGGAACTCCTTGGAAATGAATGCTTTCACCTTCGTTTATTTTTGCAGAATGTAAACTCAATTTCCACCCGAACTGCCGGTGTTCTGAGATAATAAGTACTAAATTTTCATTAGGAATAGACATGTCTTTATTTTTGGGGCAAAAAGATAATTTACAAAGGTACGAATTTTCGAGCTAATTCGGGCTAATTGCGACAAAAAAAATTTAGGAAAAGTGCATCTTAATTTGTATTAAATTTTGTTTATTCCTTGGTTTACTCAAAAAAAGATATTACCTTTGCTAATTAAATAAACGATAAAAGGCTTTTATTACAAAATAGAAAACAGAGTATAAAGACATAATTCATTAAAAGAAAAAGCGTTAGCTTTTATTCTTGTTCTAGAAACTTCAACAATTTCAGTAATGACAAGGATAAGTTAGTAAACGTTCACGTTAATTCGTGGGCATAACTTATTTGTCATTACGGGTAGTTGAAGACCTCTAGAACAAATAAAGTTATTAGTCCCACGTTTTTTTATTTTAAATAACCGCTTCTTCGGGACTTGGAGGCATAAATTCTACAGACATGCAGAACAAGTCAAAATGTTTTCACAAACACATATAAAAAAAACCCCTAAATCCCCTGAAGGGGACTTGGCTGACGCACGATAATGAAAATGCGCAGTTCCTAAAGCCCCCTTTAGGGGGTTGGGGGGTAGAAATTGGCGGACGTATCAGTTCAATGGTTTTTTCACTCTCATTTTTAATTATTGAACACGTTTGCTACTCCCGGCAGGATAAGAGCGTCCATCGTTCTCATAACTTCATCAAAGTGTAT
>JAISKT010000168.1 GCA_031261295.1 Candidatus Symbiothrix sp.
TGTCAATCCCTTTATTTTTATGGTTTTATCGGAAGGAGTATAAACGATTTGATGTCCTGTTTGCCACCAGGTTATTTTATCAATATAATCAACCTGTTTACAACCAAATTCTCTTAAAACATCAGCACATACTTTGGCTGTGCTAAGCGAATTGGGCATCGAAATAGAGTAATAAGGAATCTCCTGTTCCGAGCGATGATCAAAATGTCCATAACGTTGTTCAAGATGATAATAACGCATGAAAATACCCATCAAAAACGATACTTTTTGCGCTTCCGTTTGTATTTTTTTGGGGTTGATAACACCCCTGTATCCAATATCGCCTCCCGAAGAAATCACGCGAAACGATGTTTTCCCATAATCGAAATCATAATAACCGGCAACAGTTTTTGCCAAAGACGATGAGAACAGTTCAATATCAAAATTTTTGTGACAAACCGTATCTTCGGAATCGTAAAAACTCTTTACTTCACTGCCATAATGCTGCCTGAAAGGACAACCGTGACAACCGGGATTGGGAGTACACACACGGAGCGCACGCAAATCAGGATAGTCCTTTTTAAATAACGATAAGACAATCGATGCAAGGTCCATATCCATTTTATAAGTCGTAATACGATGATATGCCATCGTATCAGGAATAAATTTCCGCTCATTTTCAAACATCCATTTCACATCCTCATGGATGTCCCTGACAGATTGGTTTGCCGTAAATGTTTGATAATGTCCCATATCATCATCCAGCGTGCCGATAAAAAAACATTCCCTGTCAAAATCCGGAAAATTTTTATAAATCCAATCTACAGCATCTGTTATGTCTTTTTGATATCTTGCAACAAGGTCATCGTGAGTCACTACTTGTACCTGCGATTTTGCGCTAATATTGCATAATAGCACTAACATGATTATAAAACTAAATATATACTTATTCATTTTTCATTTTTTTAATTAACGCCCGTTTGAGAAATTTATCATGTTGATAAAGTAGTTAAATAATTCGTTTGATATATTGACTTGACTATTTGACGTACATTTAGTACTGCAAATTCCGTCTTTATCAAACTTAATATCCATCCTTTATTTGTAAATTAATTACTTGTGATTTTACCGTTATTTCCGTAACCATTTTTGAACGCCATCCTTAATAATAAATGCGCAATAATCGTCTTTTTTCATGCTTACGTTGCATATATAGAATAGTGCATTAGATGGCATTTGACAGGATAATACATCATATTCCGTGGCGGTTCTCTTTCCTAATAACTGCCAATTTTTATTTTTCCAATAATACAATTCATAAACATTACCTTTAATAATACCATCTCCATCATTTCGAGGCATATAATGAATCTCTGTTATTTGTTGTTTTTCATTCAAATCCATTCCAATCCAACCGTCATTATCTTTATCCGCTTCGAAAAAAGTCAGAATATCGTTATCAAAGGCTTTTTCCGGGGTCATCATATATACTTCATGTACCGATTGATGGGGACTGCTAATGATCGTTCCTTTTAATTCTTTGAGCGATTTCCCGAAAAATTTTATTTCGGCCACATCACACAACCCATTGTTGGGAGAAACATAGCGAATGTAGCGGAATTTATTTGGATTTGTAATTTTTGCCGTATTGAATGTCTGTGGCTCTTTTATAATATGTAGAACCTGCGCATCGGAAAAATCAGACATATTAGCGCCTTCAAATACACCGTTAAGCATCCGTGCACGCCATCTATCATTTCTTGATGGAGCTACCCCTAATAATTTAGCATCCTGAAGATGAATTGTATCTGGTTCAAGAATCTTTACAACGCCTTCTTCATCCAACCAAAAGGGATAATTGGCCGGTATTTCAGACTCGTTTTCACTATATACCGGCAAATATAAGAGGTTTTTCCCTAAAGCGCCAAAGTGGATGGTATTATTATTCACGGCTCCCCATCCGACAATATTCCACCGGCCAACTCCGGGAATTGACAGATAAGCATATTGGCTATTGTTATTGGGTTGATATTTAACAGGTATTTCGACATTGATGGTTTCTTCGTATTCTGCAGTCACATCTATACCGTTGAAATCCATGAATACGGAAGGACTGTTATTTTTGTCTGTTATATCATTCCATATAGCAAATGTTCGTCTATATATCTTTCCTTTTAGTAATCTGGCGCCAAAATATCCGGGATTGGTTTCAGCACCCATAAATGTGATGTGCCGACCGATACTATCTGTTACCGTATTCCACGAATGCCCAACGTTTCTGTTTGGCCATTTGGGGGTAAAATCCTTTGTTACTGGAATACCGAGCGCTCGCATGACAAAAATAGCCAAATTGGTCTGTTCATCGCAAGAGCCTCGTGCTGTAGCCATCGTCATGGAGTAGTTCATAGACGAAAAATCTCTATCCATCTTGAAACGGGGCAATAGATCATTGATTATACAACAGGCTTCAACTGTCGTAAGATAGGGCTGTTCCTTAAACGAACGATTGATATCGGCAAAACTGGCTAATACTTTTCCCCGCCAATTTTCCAAAGGCTCGTTATCGACTCTGTAAGGCAATATTTCTTCACAGAAAGCATCAAATGAGATATGTTTACCCCACGGTTGCTCTTGCCATACCTTAAAAGACAGTTCGATATTATTAATCAGGTAGTCGGCAGTGATATATTTTACATCATCACGAACAACAGGTTCGCCTATTCCGTAAGTATCCAAAACCTTTTGTATGTCGGAAGAACTTGACCACCGCAAAAAAACGGTTGTAACATCATTCCAAGGCGCATCATAGTATTCCGAATATTTGTCCGGCATATTTACGATAAGGAATTCTGCCGCTTTCAGCTTTAAACTGTCGGCGGGCGTTTTGGAATAATGTTTCAATACTTGTTCTAATTCAGAACGGTTGTTGCCTGCTTGTTTCAACACTGTTTCGATTTCCGGTGAATAATGCTGTGTACAGGATATTAAAAGGCAGGTAAACGCTAATATAATAAATTTTTGCATAATTATTTTTCTTTTAGTGAAAAGAATTTAATTTGTCTGACATAACACGTCAGACAAAGCAAGATTAGAAAATCAAAATGAAACTTCAGGATATCAATCATCGTTATTCCTCATTTTTTGTATTTTTAATTGAATTAAAATTGGCATTGGCATAATCTGTAATATGGATATATACTGTTAAATTATCATATAGTACTCCATACTTATCAGAAACAATACAGGAAGATTTAAATTTTTTACTTTCGTATTCCCATTCAAGTTCAACAAGCCCCCATTCATTTGCATTAAATACAAACGCATCCATCAAATTTGACTTGTTATTCGATACATTATATAAAAGAATCGATTTTAATGTGGACTCATATCTGTCGCGTTCACTAATTTTGTTTAATGGTTCAAGAGTAAAAATATTTGAATTGCCTTCGTAAACAGGGAATAATGAATTTTCATTTAGAAGTTCATCCAAAACTATCTTTTCAAATTCTTGAATAGTCTTTATTTTACGAACAAAGTTGTAATTTTTCAAAGCCAATTTGCTTTCTTTAAAATGCTCATTATCAGCCACTATCATTGATAATTGCGCTTCCCATTTCAATTCACCCTTTTTGAGTTTAACAATCTTGCCAAAATACTCAAACTCATCCGAAGCTAATGGCTTGTTTTTAACTTCTAATTGCGACTCATTATCAGTCTGTCCGTAACTGAACGTTACAGTAATGGATGATAGTAAAAAAATTAAAATATATTTTTTCATTGCGAAACTATTTATTATGTTATTATATATTGATGATCAATTGCTATTTTGTAATTGGTTCACGTGCCATTTCTTTAGTTTGAAAAAATTAGTCCAATAATTCGATATACTTAGATTCATTCAAAATATTTGTTTCCGCATCCGTTATGATTTGCCTACAAAGATTAGCCATTTTAAGTGCATTCTCTTGAGGTTGATGAATCCATAAAGACCACACCTCGTCATCTACTACGGTGCGAAATGTTACCGAATAACCATCAGCAATTAGTGAGGGTACTCCTTTTCCCTTAAAATTGTCGATGAACGAAACCAATTTGTCGTACAATTTCTTTGCAAACTTATCACTGATTGGGAAAGAGCGGGTCTCAACCTTAAGAAGTGTATGCAGTTCTTCAGAATACCTTTTGCCTATTGCGGCATAACTATTATAGTCAAATATCAGATTAAAAGCGTCTCTTGGCAAAGAATTCCACAGTTCTATCGGAATTTCTATCAAATGAAACTTTTCTTTTGCCTCTTTAGCTGCCTCTTCATAATTTATAAAGCACTTTATTTCAATAATGTAGGATGTATCCGATGAATCTCTCATGACACGAAAGCCTAAATTATCCTCGAAAGAAGGTGCGTAAAAAAACTCAACCGGAGCATTGAAATTCCCGAAAAATAGTTTTTCAATATCTCCTTTACTTTGGCTGTTGTAAAGGGTATGTGCCAGCAAATTGGACTCAACTCTCTTTAAAAAAAGACCACTATTGATAACATTCTGAGAAATCGTAAATGGGATAAAAATTATCCACAAAAAATAAGTAATAAATATTTTTTTCATAAGAGTCTGTTAAAAGAAATCATAAAAACTGTCTTGATAGTAAATGTAACGGGTTAATCCCGGTGTTTCTCCCCAATCATCTATATCAGCATCCGATGGACTTGAACTGTATTTATGAGTATGCGCAATCCAAATAACTGTACTGGAATTTCCTCCTCCTGAAAAAGTATATGTATTCGTATTAATATGATGTCTTAATGTTATGTGAGAGTGAAATTCATCATTTTTATCGTCAATCCATATTGTGTACGAACCATCTGCATATGCAACAATTAATAATTCCACATAATCGGCAATATTCATCCAGATGGACATAAAAGATGTCATCATATACCAATCCTCGCCATAATAGTTTTCAACCGTACCGCCTTTAAGCCTTGGCTGGGAATAGTTAATTCCTAATTCCAATAGTCTACCGCTTAGATTCAAGGAATTTTTAATACATTGTTGAATATATTTTTTATTCATTTCCAAGTTAAACGAAGCCAGTTGCGGATATTTCTTAAGCAATACTTCTTTTTTTTCATTAAAAATCTGAATTTTATCTTCTATACCAACAGATCCAACAGAGGTAGCAGGAAGTCCTATCCTCTTCTTGTCATTCTTATCATAAGAAATCTCTAATTTTGAAAAGTCAACTTTGCTAATTTCTTTTTCGAAAATAGCAAGTGAATGTTTTAAGTCTGATGATGCGATAACATATTCTTCCATTTCTAAAGAATTGATTATGTCATTATCCAAATAATCTTCATTTTTATCTTCAGTACAACTCTGCATAAAAATCCCTGCCAATGCAACACTTATAAGTAGTACAACACTCATGCTGTAAACTTTAACTTTACTTTTTAAATTCGTTTTCATATTATTTATTTTTAAAATTAATATTTTTGTGATTTTTGGCTTTGACTGTTTTCGTCCATCCCTGTCTTTCCCTCAAAGAAAAACACCTCATCCGGACACCGTCATGGAGGCAGAAGTTCTTTCGGAGTTTGTGGTTCCAAAAGATGCTCCTGACTGGGTTGTTGTTTGTTAATTGATTCGTCACTTTTCCGGCTCTTAGGCGCCGGAATGCCTCCGCTCTCTATCAATTGTTGCATTTTTTGCTTAATAGCCGAAATCGTTGAAGAGGGTATTTTTACTTCTTTTTCAATTATTTTTCCGGCTAAAGATAACGCCTTTTCCCTGTGTCCTGTTTCATTATACACTTCCACCAACTGATGCAAGGGCATAAATTTTACCGGACACATATTCGATGCTTTTATATAATGGAATTCCGCTTCATTGTATTGGTGCAGTTCCTTGTAATTATCCGCCATCAGCATCTGCAAATCGTAATCCGCCCAAAGTCGCTCACATTCATGAGCAATAGCTAAACTCTTGTCATACTGTTTTACAACATTTAATTCTGCCGCATAATTATACAAAAATAATTCGTTGTTTTGCAATTTGCCGTAAAGCAACCGGTATTCAGGCAGCATTTGTTCCGTTTGTCCCAATAGTGATTTATGCGCAATTTTGCACCATTTCATTTCTGCCTTCATACGGTCGTAAGTCATATAACCGGAAAACAAAACAACAAGAATAATTACCGGTCGCAGGGTATAAAAAAACTTTTTTTCAGTACGCCAAAGCGGATAGAAAAGAATGGTAATACTGCTCAATCCCATAACCCAAACAAACGGATAAGTGAGCGGATACGAAAACAAAGAAAATACGGCAATCGACAATAAACACCAATAAGCCATATACTCAAGCAGGGTTTTAC
>JAISKT010000312.1 GCA_031261295.1 Candidatus Symbiothrix sp.
CAACGTTACGCTTACGACCCATGGGGCAATCGTCGGAATCCAAGCAACTGGACAGAACGCGACACACGCACTGCATTTATCCTCAACAGAGGCTACACGATGCACGAACATTTGGATGATTTCCAGCTCATCAATATGAACGGGCGGGTGTATGATCCTTTGACGGCGCAGTTCCTTAGTCCGGATCCTTATTTGCAGGCTCCTGATAACTGGTTGAATTATAACCGGTATGGGTATGCGTTTGGGAATCCGTTTAAATATACGGATCCGACAGGAGAATGGTTTGGTCTGGATGACCTAATTGCAGCAGCAATTGGTGGTGTTGTAAATTTTACCGTTAATGCCTTTCAGGGGAATATCCATAGTTTTGGAGATGGATTAGCAGCATTTGGGGCTGGTGCAGTGGCTGGAAATTTGGCTTTGTATGGACCTGCAGGATGGGCTGCAGGTGGAGCCATTGTCGGCGCCACAAATGCTTATCTTGGAGGCGGAGATATTTTTCATGGTGCTGCGATTGGTGTATTTTCTGGGCTTGCAGGTGGATCATTAGGTTCTTTAGCCACGAATGCTGCCGCTCCTTTACTCAGTTCAATCAGTAGCCCTGTTTTAAGGGGTGCGGCAACCGGTATGGTTGGCGGTGCGGCAGGAGGTTATGCAGGGGGCTTCACTGCAGGTTTTCTGATGACTGGTAATTTAGCGCAAGCTAATGCAGCAGGGCTCAATGGCATGATTATTGGTGCTGGTATTGGAGGGGCTGTGGGGGCTGGTTATGGGTTTAAATATGCTGCAGATAACAACTTGAATCCATGGACAGGGAGGCCAAACCAAACAACCATGTCCATTCCTAATTTGAACGTGCCAGCGGTGGCTGATCCAACATTAGAACTACAATCTCCCGGCTTATTACCAATGTCCGATAGCCCATCATTGTCATCAACATCAGAAAATCTTGGGACGATGAGGATTCCTAACGGAGAAGTGCCGGTACACGGCAATTCGCTGCAAAGTCAAAGATCTACTTGGGGGTACAAATTGTATGATAATGAAGGAACATTCTTAAAGAATGGGATTACGTCTAAGGCAGTTGCTGAAACACGATATACAAAAACGTTTATGCAAACGCATTATATGAAAACATTCGGACCTTTTCCAAATAGATTTGGAGCTTATCAATGGGAATATCAGCAAAATGTGATTCAAAGAGGACCCTGGAATTTAAACATGCATTAAAATAATAATTTTATGGAAACAATGACAAATATTTTGGGATGTAGTTTTTCGATATGCTATAATCCAAATTTAAGTGAAAAAGAAAATGAAGGTTTAAGCGAATACTTTCGTCTATTTCTTTGGGATACAGAAGGTCTTGTAAACGCGCTTAAACCGCTAAATCGAAAAAAATATGGTAAAGATATGGAACTTATATTATTCCAGTTTGAGGTTAATCCGGTTCCTTATTTGCTTGAACATTTAAAAGAAATAGAGAATTATCGTAAAAAAGAAAAAGCAATTGGCATACCCATAATTGTAAATGATGAAAATTTCTTTAATACATCAGAAAAAGATCGTTATAACTTTATAAAAACCAGCATAATGCAAAAAATGGATTTGCTGGAAGACGTTGTAAAAAAGAAAAAGTTAGACACAAATATGGAGTTGCTTAAAAAAGATTTACGGGAAGTGTTGTCGGAGTGGCAACCTCAATCAGCTTGAGGATCTTCAAATTGCGAACGAAGATTTAATGACACAAGGATAGTAATATCAAAAAAATTCACTACATTTGTGGCGGCAATGGTTTGGCGGCAGTGCTGGTAGATAATACGTTGTACTACGCTCATACCGATTACCAGGGATCTTTGATAGCATTATCGAATGCAAACGGCACAGTAGTAGAACGTTACGCCTACGACCCATGGGGCAACCGGCGCAATCCGACCAATTGGACACAACCGGATACCCGCACTGCATTTCTCCTCAACAGGGGTTATACGATGCACGAACATCTGGATGACTTCAAACTCATCAATATGAACGGGCGTGTTTATGATCCGTTGACGGCGCAGTTCTTTAGTCCGGATCCATATATTCAGGCTCCTGATAACTGGTTGAATTATAACCGGTATACTTATGCTTATGGAAATCCGTTTAAATATACGGACCCAAACGGGGAATTCTTCTGGATTATAGCCGGTGCATTCATTGGAGGCATAATCAATTGGGGAATGCATGGTTTTGAGTTTTCTAATGATGGACTTCTTGCTTTTGGAATTGGTGCCGCGGGTGGGGCATTAGCTGCGGCGACAGGAGGAGCTGCTTTGGCGGGGTATGGAACTGCAGCGGGAGCCGGAGGATTTCTTGGTGCTGCCGGAGCTGCCGGAATTTCCTACAGTGCAGGCACTATCGTTACTAGTACTGGTAACAACATTGCTTTTGGCGACCCAATGCCTACAGGAGAACAATTTGCCATAGGAATGGGTGTCACTATGGTGACTGCCGGTACATTCAACGGAACTCTTGCTGCTATGAATGGCAGAAATTTTTGGAATGGCAATGTGAATCCGGTTAATCCCACTCCGGCAATGCCGAATTTGGATGCTTCGGCTGCGCCGAAAGTTAAACAGCCGACTTTGGATAATTTGAAAACGCCACTGAAAGAGATGTCAGATGTACCATCTCCATCAAGTCTGTCTTCAACGCCGGAAAATCTTGGAACAATGAGGATTCCTAACGGGGAAATGCCGAATATGGCAGTACATGGCAATTCACTACAAAGTCAAAAACCGACTTGGGGGTACAAGCTATATGATAATGAAGGAGCATTTTTAAAGAATGGCATTACTTCTAAGCCTGTTCCACAAACACGATATACTCAAAAATTTATGTTTGACAAAAGAATGGTACCTATACAGCAATTTCCAAATAGAGTGGGAGCTTGGCAATGGGAATATCAGCAAAACTTAATTCAAAGAGGACCGTTAAATTTAAATATGCATTAAATATATGTACAATAATGAAATTTTAGGATGTTATGTTCAAATCGGGTTTGATCCCAATTTAAGAGAACAAGATTTTATGAATTTAAATGAATCTTTTACACCGTACATATGGAAGGAACATGGAGTTTCTACTGTTTTAAAAAAAATGAAGACAAATAGATTCTTCGGTCAAGATTTGGATTTGGCTTTATTTCAATTTTATGTAAAACCAACTCCAATAGAATTACAATATTTAAAAGAAATAGGTGCCTATCGAAGAAAAGAAAAATCAATAGGCATACCTATAATTGTAAATGATGAAAATTTCTTTAATAAATCAGAAGAAGATCGTTATAACTTTATAAAAACCAGCATTTTGCTCAAGATGGATTTGCTGGAAGACGTTGTAAAAAAGAAAAAGTTGGATACAAATATGGACTTGCTTAAAAAAGATTTGCAGGAAGTGTTGTCAAAGTGGCAACCTCATTCAGCGTAGGCTCTTTGCCTACGTTGTGGCTAAAAGCAAGGCTCCAGCCTTGCATTGACAAAAAAAGAACAAAAAAGAGATGAGAAAGAATCTGAAAATGGTGTTGGTTGGGATGGAAGCAAGCCGGAGGCCTGCTTTTAGCTACGACATAGGCAGAGAGCCTATGCCGAACTGGGTAATATAATAGGGATTCCAAATAAGACAAAAAGCAACCCCATTTTAATATCCTTTCTCTTGGACAAATCTATAGTAAAACCTCAAATTCCGGCACTTCACGAATGTTGTCCCAATCTTCACTTTTATCAACATCTTCCGAAGTCGCTGTCACCACTTTTCGCTGCCATAATTGTTTTTTTTCTTACCCTAAACATTTTATTATATTGTTCCTTGAATCCGTCCAATGGAATGACCTGTTGGTATTGTTCACTGTCTGAATATTCAAAAAATAAAATTAATGCTTTACTTTCCAAACACAAAGCAAGTAAATCAACTTTTTCCCCATTCAGATCATCTAAGTAAACAAATGCTTGATTTGCCGTATAGACTTTGTAATATATCATCTCACCTAACTTTATAATTGCATATTTTTTAGTATTATGATCATAGGGTATACTCACTTCAACATACTCATCATGTGTGTTGACAAAAAATATTCCAACATATTTAGAAGATACATTGTTTGGCAAATGTATCACAAATGTATACGGTCTTGTATCTCCTTTTCTTTTATTAAAACAAATACGGAAACTTCCAATTTCATTAACCTCCATTCTTATAAATGTTCGTTGATATGCCAACAAACCTAAAACTTCCCCCTCAAATATATCTGAATCAGAATACCATGCACCAAGCGTATCTGTTGCTAGGTTGAAATCCCAAAGAGGGAGATGAAAAAAGGGAGAGTTTGTTGTATCATTTATATACTCCAAATAAAGATACCTCTCATCAAGAGGTTCCACCCAATTTTCGATTCCATCATAAATCAGAGGTACTTCCGAATCTACATATTCACTTTCGATTCCATCATTGTCTACATATTCTTTTTGTTTAGTTTCATTTTTACACGAAGCACAAAGCAGCATTGCACTTGCAAATAAGTAAATTTTTGTTTTCATTGTGTTGTTAATTTTTAAATTATTTTTATTCATTAGTGTTATTTTTTGAATTTTAAATAAAACAGTTGCGGCATTTCCGAAGGAATACCATTTTTTATTCCCGGAATCCAATCAGGTGATAGCGAAACAATGCGTACAGCTTCTGCGGCTAATAATAAATGTTTAGTATTCTGTGCTCTGACATCTTTGACGTGTCCTTTTTCATCTACATTGAAATTTACATTAATCACAATAACGTCTTCTGTAATATAGGAGTCGAGAGCATCCGAATAGTGTGCATTAATCCATTTTTTGAAAGCCGGAATATCTCCAATAAACATTGGCTCTTTTTCGTCGGAAAAATTTATTTTTTCCCGTTTGATACGATTGCGCTGCTTTTTGTCCTCTTTGTCCTTTTTCTCAGGATGAGTTGGTTGATTAATTGGAGGTAAGTCTATATGACCGATCACTTTGATGGCTGATTCAATAATTGGCACTTCAATCTTAAATATTTTTTCCTCCGTAACAATTTTTGCCTTTTCAGCGGGTGGTTGTTTGTTACTTTTTACCGATTCAAGTTTGTCGTCTTTGTCTTTGCCAAATTCTTTAATTAAAAGTTCATATTTATCATCACTAATTTTCGCATTGGGATTCTCCTCGACTGTAAATCCCTTTTTTCGCAGGAATCCAACAATTGAGGATAATCCCACATTCAAATCTCGAGTTACTACATTTAATCTGATAGACATATTTTAAATTGTTTTTAACTTGTGTTTTCCAATATTCTTTCACACTCAAACACTCTCTATAAAGTTCGTTGCCCAAACACAGGGCAATACAAAACAACACACAGGTACAAATCAGAATTGTACCTGTGTGTTTGTTGGGGGATTATTTATTTTTTATGCCGTATATAATATGTTTTAAAATTTGACAGCGCAAAGATAAGGCATCTTTTTGAAATTTGCAAGTGTTTTTGAAGTTTTTTTATTGAAATTGTAAAAAAAGTTTTGCAAGGTTGCAGAAAAAAATTAGATTAGAAAAATAATGCGTATATTTGCATTGTTAATGAAAAAATTGGCACTTACAAAGAACAAATAATGAAAAGATATACAGCAAATTACGCATACACAAATCCAAATTTTGTTATTCAAAATTTGATTGAGCAGGAAACAGACGGCGAACTGTTGCCTCTCTTGTATGTGTTGAAAAATATTTTGCAACGAGGTTTTCCAACAACACTTTCTAAATATCTTCAAATTAAAATTGGAATAATACACAATGATGAAAATTTTGAGAAAAGATTTTTATTTGCAGACAGTGAAGCACCTATTTGGTTAGATACGATTAAAGGCGACAAAACAAAGAATTATTATCCGGCAAAAGAATTTTTTGAAAAAATAATTCCAAACGAATTTGGCGATTATGCTTTTATTCAATCGCTTATCATTCCCGAAATCGAGATAAACGAAATTGTAGGGGACGACAATAGAGATTTCATAAATCAACAAGTTGACTTTTATTTACCTCAAGCAAAGCTTGTAATTGAAATAGATGGTCAACAACACAAATATAACGAAGTCAATAGGGTTTCTGATAAAATCCGTGACAAGTATTTGTTTGACAAAGGAATAAAAACAATTAGGATTACTACTACTGAACTACGAAATGGAACATATTCACAAAAAATTGAACAAATAATAGAGCATTTACAACAACCACGATATGATAAACTCCTTGCTTTTTACAAGGATGCTTTTACTAAAATTCGTTCAAATTCCATAACAGAAGAAGAAAAACATACAAAATTACTGCCTACTGCAATAATCCGGTTTCAGGTTATGTTGATTGAATTGCTGTCAAACAATTATTTAACGCTCAAAGATGATTGGAATTTTAATATTTATACCCACGAAAATTTAGTAAATTTTGCAGATTTGGCGATTGATGACCTATTTATTTGGCTGAAAAATTTATGGAAACTAAAATACAAAAATGACTTATCTGCGCCAAATTATAATGTAAAAATTGTCAACAAAAAATCTGATTTTATACCAACAACCAAAGCAATTAATATTGATTTTTCGCTATTCAAAAAATACACAGATGAAAATCAAATCAATCCTGACATCTTGTATGTTAGAACAGATTATTTTGATATTGTCAAAGAGAGAAACTATTTTAGAGTGAGCACAAGCGAGCCAATAAATTATAACGTTACCGAAGAAGACAAGGATATATTAGAGTTCTTTCTTCAAAATATTTTTGGCAAGCAAAATTTCAGAGAAGGACAATTCCCTATTATAGCCAACGCTTTGAACAGAAAAGACACTATCGGATTACTCCCTACCGGCGGAGGAAAATCGCTATGTTATCAATTACCTTGCTTGCTTCAACCAAGTATAAATTTTGTTGTTTGTCCCATAAAATCGTTGATGTACGACCAAAACGAAAATTTGGTTGATATGCTGATTACCAATGTAGCATTTATAACAAGTGATTTGGATGGCGATACAAGGCGACAAGTTGAGGTTGATTTTGAAAAGGGACGATATTTGTTTGTATGGATTTCACCCGAAAAATTTCAAATACCCTCTTTCAGAGATAAAATTCGTGCTATTAATGCTCGTTTTTCTATTGCTTATGCCGTCATTGATGAGGTACATTGTTTGTCGGAATGGGGACACGATTTTAGGACTTCCTATCTAAATTTAGCCCGAACAGTTGACAAATTAAGCCCTAAGGATGAAACTGGCGAGGGGAAAATTAAATTTATTGGTTTAACGGCAACCGCTTCCGTTAATGTGTTGAAAGATATAAAAGTTGAGTTCTCAAGGCAAAAGCAAAAATTAGAAGACGAAAATATTAAATCTTTATTGGATTATAGTCGAAAAGAATTGCAATTTCACATCATAAGATGTCAAGAGCCAGAAGAGGAAGGTCAAGACAAGAAACGCCAAATACTTTTAGAAGGACTTGAAGTATTAAAAAATACAGAAGATTTTTTAGAAACAAACGAGAAAGCGGGTTTGATTTTCACGCCAAATGTAAATAGTGCTTATGGTTGTTTTCAGATTGCAAATACTTTAAATACGCTTTATCCAAATAAAGTAAAATGGTATTCTGGGAGTGTCCCTAAAGAAAATGGACTACCAATAATGTCCGAAGCTGATTTTAAAAAACATAGAGATTCTGTACAAAAAGATTTTAAACGGAATAAATTTCCTTTATTAGTTGCAACAAAAGCCTTTGGAATGGGCATTGATAAGCAAAATATTTATTATACAGCCCATTATGGACTGCCGAGTTCCGTTGAAGCATTATATCAAGAAGCTGGACGTGCAGGACGCTGGGATAAAAATATACCTGACAATGAAAACAAAATAGCAAAATGCTTTACACTATATTCGCCTGAAATGTCGAAGTACGAAGACCTTGTTGACCGGTTATTTCAAATAGATACAACCTTTTCTGAAATGAAAGCAATTAACGGTAAAGTCCGTTGGGATGGACGAGATGTTTTTAGGCAAATATTTTTATTTCTCCAAGGACAAACTGATGTTGACAAAGAAACTGAAATTATCACTGAAATTGTAAGTCATTATTTTAAAGCAAATACTACCAAAAAGTTGTTTTGGAAAGACGTTTATGAAGAATTGCATATAAATGGCGACATATTGGAAAAAGCAATATATAGATTAAGCCTTTTGGGTATCGTCTCAGATTGGACAACAGACTTTATTAATCATTATGAAGTTGGATTTAAAACACTTGATGAACGACAAATTATTAACAACATTTCAAATTATATAAATAAATATGAGCCTGATACATTGGTAGAAAAGAAAATCCAAAAGGTTAATAAATCTACCTTTTTGGAAAAATCCATTTGGTATTTATTGAATTGGACTTTTGAAAATATCGCATATAACAGAAAACAATCTTTGAAAACATTAAAAGATTGGTGTCATGATTTTAAGAATAGTGAAGATTTCAAAAGAAGAATCGACAATTATTTTAAATTTACAGAATCTACTTTTGTGTTGCAACACATTTCGGAAAATCCGAAAGATTACGAAAAATGGTTTGAGGCTCTTACTATTGTAGAAAGGGATGCTTTTAATGACATAAAAAGTCAAACTTATTTACCCAAAATTCAAGATGCGAATGAGCGAAAAGAAAAATTTGAAAGTTTGCGCGATGGCATAAGCCGTTTTTTGGAAAGTTACGGACATAACGTAGGATTGAACTTTTTAAGTGGATTAGTTCGATTGTTTTTAGACCAATATCAAGATAGTGATGGTATTGAACGTTTCGAAAACGCCTTAGAAAATATCATTCAAATATATACATCGGAAGAACAAGAAGATATTTTGAATAGATTGTTTGAAATTGGGATCAACTTAGATGAAAATTCAAAATATGATTTATGTATGTCTGTTACCAAGTTTTATCCTCAAAAATTGGAATATCTTGCGGATTATTACGATTTAGCATACCTTTTAAATGATGTTTACGAACAAAAAATATCAAAATTAAAAACAATAAATTCAAGATTATATGAGCAACTTGCAGAAATTTAATGACACATTGGAAGAGTTCGATAAAGAAGTTTCCAAACTAAAATCCGCTTCCGAAACATACAAAAAATTGGAAGCACTTGTCGAAGCATACGACGAAATCAAACGCGGGTTTGATAAAAATGGGCACATACTTGAGAAAAGTATTGAGTTGCTCAAAATGCAACAAGATAAACTTTCGAGTACCCTTGCAGAACTCAAAAGTTTGAACAAACAAAATAAGGATGATTTATCAAAACTTTTTGAAGAAAAGACAGACCAAATAAGGAAAGAAAACAAAGAATTTTATAAGGAATTTGAAAGTACTGTTAAAATTAAACTTGATGACAATAAGTCTCAAATCAAACAACTTATTGAAAATGAAAGAAGTCAGATTAAGCAGATTTTCGAGATTGAATTTGCAAAAAACACAAAAGAGTTAAAGCAGACTTTTGAAACAGAAATTTATGAACAGACAAAACCAATTAAAATACTTCTTTGGATATTTGGAAGTCTGACACTTTTAGCAAATGCATTTATATTATATAAATACTACTGTTGCGTTAATATTTAACAAAAATTTAATATTCAAATAAATTTAGTTGTTCTTTGACATTTTGATTGAGTTGACGTTGTTCGGTAAGCAACTCCCGTATAGGAGTTTTG
>JAISKT010000309.1 GCA_031261295.1 Candidatus Symbiothrix sp.
ATAATAGCATTCATTAATTCTTCCTTAGGAACAGCCGGTGTTTCTTTTTTATATTTGGAAATTTCTCTGACAGCTTCTAATATTTTTTCATTTTCTGCAAACAAAATGGCTGCAAAAGACGGA
Source organism: Candidatus Symbiothrix sp. (assembly GCA_031261295.1). Lineage (GTDB taxonomy): Bacteria > Bacteroidota > Bacteroidia > Bacteroidales > Azobacteroidaceae > Azobacteroides. Next base: position 124 of record JAISKT010000309.1, read on the forward strand.
TTTTTGAAATACGTTTGAATATTTTCTTTCTGTTTATCCGACAAAGGTTTTAATTCATCCGTAAATTGTTTATGATAGGTTTTGGCCGCTAACAAATCATAAAACAAACCGGTATCTGCTCCGATTAAATCCGCCATAATGGCTTTTACTTCTTTCATCCAATCTTTTATTGGTAAATCTTCAATGGGAGGTATATTTAAGACTTTATTATCGAGAAGAGATTCTAAAATCATCGGATAATAAACATAATCAAAATAGGGCGGATGGTTTAAATCAAAATCTTTGAGAAACGAATAATACGATCGGTCCGGTGTGATAGGTGTAAAATCGTTTTCATTGACATCTTCCCCAAAATGCAGGTTAAGATAAAACAAACGCATCTGTTCTTCATAATCAAGCAAGAAATAATTGAGATAAGATAATCTCATGGTATTATATAACAATTGCTTTGACTCTTCCGGTATTTTCGTGGTGGTTTTCACAATAGACAAATCTCTTTCCATCCGGATAAACATAGAATCGGCATACGCTTTTGGAGGCATATTCAGTTGAAAATCAGGAGAATTACGTCCATCTTGTAATGCTGGAAGAACATCCATACTTACTTCATACATTTTCCCTATCTCTTCCCGTGTCAATCCCTTTCCGTCAATCATTCGGATTTGTGTTTCACCTGCTTCATTGAAAAACACTTCTATTTTTGTTTCTTTACCGGGGGATACAAACAGATAACCGGCATCTTCGCCATAGTCAATACTAATACCGGCATACGTTGAGCAAAGAAGCGGGATAGAAACGGTGAATGTTCCATCGCCTTTCGGCGTCGTTTCATATTCTATCCTCTCTCCTCCAAGAAGAATCGGGTTGGGAACGGATAGTGTAATGATAGTAGAATCTCTATTTTGTTCGACAGGAATGGATCCGGTCAATTGACCACTTACGATCGCTTTTCTGGACGACTGATTATTTGCACAAGTACAAAACAAGACGGATATTACACAAATAATGGTAATAGAATTCAAGAACGTTTTAATTTTTTTCATATCCTATATGATTTATAAAAATCAGTTTATCTAAAATAAACTGTTAGCGGAAATTTCTCCGCTAACAGTTTGTTTTTATTCAATATATACCCTGAACATCTCTTAAAAGTTCATAAGTGTCACCTCCCACTACATTTTTCAATTCTTTTTCGCCCAGGATTTCTGAAATCCCTCTTAAATTAATTTTGTTCATACAAAAATAATATTAATTAATGATATTGTAGAATTTTATACAATAAACAGCTAATTTATTGTCTATTGCCCCACAACTTGGCAACAGTTAATTGACGTCAATAGTAAATATGTATCAAACTTGGGTTGAGCGTACTCAATAAGTATGTTGAATGTGGTAAAAAAGATATTAATATTTTTTACCACATAATGAATATAATTTATCTTTATCCGCTTTTTCTCTAACATTTATAATGTCAAAACGATCACTATCCGGATAAACCAATAGGATATAAGGGATTGCGTAAGCATTGTATTTCCTTTTTATTGCTTTTACGTCGTTTACAGCTAATAAACTCCTCCAGGGAATAGCTTCTTTTTTCATCAATTCTTTCCAATTGTTTACATATTCAGGTTCATCGTCCAAGGAAATATAGGTCATTGCTATATTATCTTTAAAATCACTGTAAATTTCTTTTAATATGGGAATCTCTTCCCGACAAGGTTTGCACCAGGATGTAGAAAAAATTACTAAATTAATTTTTGTTGAATCCTGAATAATAGGTTCCAAGTCACCTGTATCCCATCTGGGAAGTATTGTGTTGGAAAAAGTATAATAATGTTCAACATAATCCTGTATTATTTTTCCCCAACTACTCTGTTGATTTACCTCAGAGAAAGAACCAAGTATTTTTTGTAAATCCTCTTTGGTGCTAAAATTCTGTAGATCGATAGCTACAAGCTTTATTAGATGGCGGGAATCCGGATAGTCTTTTATGGCTCCCATAAACCGGTCTCGATACTCTTCATAATTATCTACATCATGTAAATAACGAAAAGAATACTTGCTGCGTACGGCGAAATCCGTATTATCAAAGTAAGGAATTGATAGTATATCCGAATATATCGTGGCATAATAAATATTTCCTTCGTCCAGTTTTCCGATTTGATAAGAGGCTACCTCTTCCTCTACTTGGGTTTCTATGTACTGAGCTTGAATGTCTGTAACTCTTCGATCAAGTGTAAACCCTCCATAATTTATAGTATCTCCATTTATATAGCATACAAGAGATATTTCATGTTCAATACCCGGTTCTTTATTTTTAGATTTCGGGGAAAAAGTTAAATGAGCCGCTGAATCGTAAATACTATCAGGGATTGTAAAATCCCAATTTTTCCCATCCGTAGATTTACCCGGGATTGTAATCAACCGATCTTCTATATAGCTACCGAATAATTCTAACGAATCGTATTGAATACCTTCCAAATGGAGTTGAAATTTATAATCTTGTGCTATTACAGCATACGTTAGACTAAACAGGAATAATGTTATCAAAAGTATTTTCTTCATCTCTTTCTATGTATTAATGTAAGTTAAACAAATTAAAATTTTATGCAAAAATAGTATTAACTAATGACTTGACAAAGTCAATCAACATCAATTGCTAATTCCGTGAAATACCGCAAATCTTCAATTTTATAATTATCTGGCAGTTGGTACCCATTCACCAAAATGGTTGGGGTCGCCCTTAATTGTGTCCTCGCTTTCCACGATTCGTGTTTTTGAAATTCAGCTTCAACAACGGGATTATCTATATTTAAATGCAAATCCTTAAAAAAATCAGCTTCCAAAGGTTTTCCTTTTTCGAACCAATCACAGATGATTTGTTTAAAAGAGGCTTTATAGTATTCTATATATGCCGCAATCAGATATTTATTGGCAAAATCCAAACTGGGGTCAAAAGAAGAGAAAATGTATTGTACGCAGACCGTATTGTTTGTGTCTTGCAAAAATTTCTCCACCCGTTTATGCATTCCGGCACAAGGATTACAATAAGGATTGGTAAGAATAGTAATCCGCAAACCGGCATTGGGATTGCCAAAAAGAATTTGCGAATCGGCTTTATTTACTTCAAAATAAGGCTGGGTTTTCAGGAAAACTTTGAAAACATCCTCATTCGCTTTGAGGCTGTTAATTTCCTGTTTCAGGGATTCTACCATACGGTTTTTGCTCAAAACCGGGATCAGGATATTGAGGCTAAATATCAAAATGGCATAGACGCAACCCATAAACAGCACATCCGACCAACAATCCGGTGAATGGAGATCCGGCAGTCGGATATACCCAAACAGGCAGTTGAGGATAAAAATAAGCCATAGTAAAATCTGTACGATCAGACAAAGAGGGCACCATTGTTTGGCTTGAAATTTCTGATACCATACGCTCCAAAAGCTGTATGGAAGTGTAAGAATATTTACTATGGCCAAAAGAGAAACTGTATAAGGTAAAAATAATAAAAGCAATATATTCGCGGAAAAATAGCCCAAGCCGATTTCACTCCAACCAAAAACGCCCCAAAGTTTGGCCGCCTTGGTTTCCAATACATTGTTGCAATCGCTTTGATGAAAAAGCGAACAAATCTTATCGGCATATTTGCTATGGATATGCAATTGTTTCTGTACCAATAGATAGCATACATATATTCCAAGAGAATTAAGAATGATAAGAAGGCTTAAGTTTAAATTGGTAAACAAAGAATTTTTGATACAGGCTAATACGAGAAGTAAACTTCCGGAAAAAAGTAATAAATAGTTTTGAATGGAATTCAATAATTCTTTTTTCTTGTGTTCTTTATACTCAGGCTCTATGGAATTGGAATTAGGTTCAGCTAAAAGAATGATTCCTGTCCAAGCCTGCAAAAAATCGGCGACCGGAATGGATGTCTTTTTACCGTTCCACAGATAATGGACTTTATCCGTATCTATTGTATGCACAATGACAAACTCATTGCCTACTTGTGCAATAAACGGCAGTTCAATAGCATACAGGTCGGTTTCTTTATCCGGAATCTTTGTCCCGGCATTTTCAATCCCATAATCGGACAGCATTTTAGAAAGACCGAACAGGTTGTATTTATGCGGATGCTCATTGAAATACTGATTGGAAAATTTCCGGGTATGTTTTACCTGAAGTAAATGAAGGAATGAAGTAAATACATTGTCTCCTGTCTTGTACATAATAAAGTTGTTTTCAAAAGTGTGTCCATTTTTGCTTGACTTACGGTTGCAAATCTAAAGTAAAAAAAACAAGCCGTGAAATTTTTATGTACGCATCTTCCTACAGAATGTCTGAATTTTCAGACGCTTTCCGGTGTGACCGTTACAATAGTTCGCCTAAAATTCTTTGGAATAAATAATTTTCTTTATTTTTGCATCGTAGTTAAATAAGTAAAACAAGACGAGGTTTTACCCTTAATTATGATTTTAACACATTAACAACTTTAGACATGAGAAAGCCGAAGATCGGTAAATATCCGGATTATCTAATGAATTAATAGAAGAAGATATGGCAGAATATGTAAAAAGCGTCACGGAATATAGCGACGTCAAAAGAGCGATGCTCTATAGTCTCAATGAGGGGATAGCAAAAGGCGAAAAGAGAGGAATTTCTTTCAGGAATTATGAAATTGCGAGAACCGGACTCAAAGAAGGTGTTTCATTAGAAGTAATTTCTAAATTAACCGGTCTTACCACTGAAGAAATCCTGAAAGTAAAATAATCTTGAATTATTCCTATTGCTTCTCGGTTAAATATTTCCAAAAACGTTTCGGCAGGAATTGCCGTTGCAGTTTGAGGTTTTTCCGTTCCCGGATAGTAACCGCTTTCAGGTAGTCGTTCCATAAATCCTGAAAAGCCTTTTCATAATCATCCTGTTGCTCCCGGCTCACTTGTCCCGTTTGAAGGGAAACAACCGGTTGGTCGAAATGGACAATTTCCGTTTTCTTCAAATCATAAAACAGGCCGTAGTTCCTCCGGGAATCGTAAATAATCCACTGCTGGTCGGCATACCGGTCTTGGAAAAAATCGGAACACAGGGGCAACACATTATACAACGGATCCATAATGGCGAAGAAAATCCCGTCCGCCGTTTTTTGAAACCGGACAAATTGCTTGATATGGGTAATCTCATTGCCGACTTTTTTATAAATCTTCGATAAAGCCAATACGTCGTCATCCGCAAAATTGATTTCGATGCTGACCGGGGAAGCAAACGTCTTTTGGATATACCGGAATAGGATAAGCTCAATATCTTCCATCTCGGAAAGAAAACAAAGGAACAGCATGTTCAGCGCTGGTTTTGAAATCTTCTTCTTCAATCCTTGGAACACACGCCCAGACTTGTCCGGATCGGTAATCACCGTATGCACATCCGTAAACAAAGGAACCGTCAACGATTCGCTGATCATGCGGTCGGGAAGCTCCTTGCGGTTGTAAGCATCAAAGACACAAGTCAAAAAGCCCTCAAAAGTAGTATCGTATAAGTAGTAAAGCATTCATTTTCTTCATTCAAATAGAATGGATAATTGTTTGTTTTCCTCCCGTTTTTTCCGATCCGGTTGAGTCAATATCCGGCGGATAGTTTCCGGATAGGCTTCCTGAATGGTGAACGTGGGCAATTCGTTGCAAGTGATAAAATACTTGGCCCGTTTCATTACGACGCCCATTTTCTTCAAATGCTCGGAAGTCAACCGGCCGTATTTCCGGGAAGTAAGAATCAGTTGCGCCGATTTGGTGCCAATACCGGGAACCCGTAAGATCATTTCGTAATCGGCTGTATTCACATTGACCGGGAAAAATTGCGGATTGCGCAAGGCCCAGGACAATTTCGGATCAATCTCCAACTCCAGGTTGGGATGTGTCTCATTTACAATCTCATCCACCTTGAATTGATAAAAACGCATCAGCCAATCGGCTTGATACAAACGGTTTTCGCGCACCAAGGGCGGCGTCACCAACGCCGGCAAACGGGTATCGTAAGTATTAATATGAATATATCCCGAATAATACACTCGTTTCATGGCCGGCCGTTGATACATGGCGTTGGCCAGATGCAGGATTTTATTGTCATCGTCCGGCGTAGCGCCGATAATCATCTGCGTGCTTTGCCCGGAAGGCGAAAACCGGGGCGCATGACGGAACTTCTTTTTCTCTTCCTTGCTTTCCAAAAATCCCTGTTGAATGTAGTGCATGGGACGGAACACACTCTGGTAGTCCTTGTCGGGCGCAATGAGTTTCAGGCTTTGTTCCGAAGGCATTTCGATATTGCAACTCAACCGGTCGGCGTACAGTCCCGCTTCGGCAATCAGTTCGCGGCTGGCACCGGGAATGCTTTTCAAGTGGATATAACCGTTGTAGCGATGCAGGAGGCGCAAATCCTTGGCCACCCGCACCATGCGTTCCATCGTATAATCGGCATTGCGGACAATTCCCGAACTCAAAAACAAGCCTTCAATATAATTCCGCCGGTAAAATTCAATTGTTAATTCCACTAACTCGGAAACGCTGAAGGTAGTCCGGGGAATATCGTTGCTTCGCCGGTTGGCGCAATAGCCGCAATCGTAAATGCAGTGATTGGTCAGCATGATTTTGAGCAGCGAAACGCAACGCCCGTCTTCCGTAAAACTATGACAAATCCCCCAACCGGCCGCAGAGCCAATCCCTTTTTGGGAATTGTTGCGCGAGGTGCCACTGGAAGCGCAGGAAACATCATACTTGGCTGCTTCCGCCAGTGTTTTCAATTTGTCAAATATTTTAGGATCCATGCGAACAAAGATAAATAAAATCTTTACAACTTTGGTTAAGACGAAATCAAAAATAAACTAAAAAAATATTTCAGGAAAAAAGCGTTGATTCTAAAAAAAACTACGTATTTTTGTAGTATGTTGAATCAATAATTAAAGCAATTTGTTTTTGTCTTTGATTTCAGCAAAAACTGTATAATTACTAAAACTTATAAAGACATGGGTAACACAAAATCGGAGACAAAAAAATTGACTAAATACATGAACCTCCTTAACGATTGGGGATTCAAGTATGTTTTCAACAAAGAAGAGAATTTAATCCATTTCCTGAACTTGCTCTTTGAAGGAAGAGAGGAAATAAAAAGCATCACTTATCTCCCAACCGAACAGTTGGGAAAGACGGAGGAAGACCGGAAAGCGATATTTGATGTGTATTGCCGGAATGACAGGGGAGAACTGATTCTGCTTGAAATGCAGAATATTCCTCAAGTTCATTTTCAGGATCGTTCCTTGTTTTATTCGGCTTTTCCGCTGCGGAATCAGGCGATTAAAGGTGAATGGGACTTTGAATTGAAATCGGTTTATGTCATTGGAATATTGAACTTCACTCCACAGGGGAAAGCTGATGAACAGTATATTGAGCGGATTTGTTTGATTAACGAGTGTACAAAGAAACAATATTCAGACAAGTTGAACTTTATAAATATACTATTGCCGAAGTTCAATAAGACACTTGAAGAATTGAGTGATTATTTAGATTGCTGGTTGTATATTTTAAAGCATTCCAAAGAAATGGAAACACAACCGGAAGAAATACAGGGAGAATTATTTGATGAACTTTTTAAAGATATAGAAATAAAACGATTAAAAGGAGAAAATATGGAAGCATATAAAGGTTATAGAAGCAGCGAACTCAGATATGAAGAC
>JAISKT010000235.1 GCA_031261295.1 Candidatus Symbiothrix sp.
GTCGATTGATATTCAAACAGTACATTGCAACGGATTCTTCGCCCCTGTTCGGGAAGGATTTCATTTATTTTTTTCAAACATTCGATGTTCAACGAATCGTTGTCGTATTCTTCATTTTCTCCGAGGATAAAAATTTCCGCACATTGGTCGATGCGCAATTTCCGCAAATCATCCATGGATGTCCGGTTTCCGCTAATCAATGTAACTTTCTTTGCGATACCGGAACTTAAATTTGAAAATAATTCGTGCCGGACTTTCGGTATCGGCTGAATGGTTTGCAAAACAATTTCATTTCCTTTTTCGGATAATTGTTTGACTAAACCAATACTCATTTTGTCGAAACCAATGATGACAATATGATTTTGAAACGGATAATACACTTGTCCGTTTTGGATTTTTTCTACCCTGCGGGCTAAAATATTATTGAAGACGGAAATAAGCAGACCACCCATGAAAATCATACCGAAAAGTCCGATAATCAACGCCCATATTTTATCCGTATCATCCGGCCGGCTGTTGTATGAAGTGCCCGGATTGATAAAATGCAGAATTGAATCTCTGAAATCCAAGGTTTCCGCACCGGAAATAATACAGCGAGCAAGCAGCAATAATCCGAAAACAACCACTACGGCTATACTTAGCCAACGCAATTGGCTGCCTATTGATTGCGACAAAGCACTGTCAATGTTCTTTTGGAGTTTAAACAAGTTTTTCATCGTTTCACTATATTTATCTGTTTTATTTTTACACCATACTGTCGGGCAAGCCGGATGGTTTCATACGTTCCGGCGCCATCAAGCGTTTCTTTCTCCACGCCATCCCAGATTGTCAGCAGAATGTCGCAATGCCTGGCAACATAAATTCCTGCTTGACGGTAATAAAATCCTCTCCCGCAAGGCTCCGGTTTCGGCTCTTCCGAAGCAACCACAAAGATTTGGTCGGCTTTTGCCAGCAAACGATCAAACTCTGTTGCCACTTCTTCCGGAAAGTCTTTACGATATTCCTGTGCATCCATGGGCAGGGGGACGATTAAGCGAAAGCCCATTTCTAAAGCTGCTTTTGCACAGAGGGTGTCGGCGCCTTCTGCCAAAGAGGATAAAACGGTAATCTCGGCGGAGGGGTGTTGTTGTTTTATTTCTGCATAAAACGCCTTTACTTCCTGCTGGATGGACGGGAGGGAGTCGGGCGGGAGGCGGCGGCGACCGGTGATGCCGATGGTGAAGGGGATTAAGTGCATTTTTCACCCATATCAACGAATAAGCCATTCTTTTCCATACTTTTCTTCTACTTCTGCAAGATTAAGGTCTGCCAATAAAAGAGCATCCAATCCGACATATTTTTTAATAAACTCGGCAGCCCACGGTGCAAATGGCACAGATCTGTCCAAAGCCTTCGCTTCTTCTATTTTACCTGCATGTTTGAGGTCAATAGCCTGTGCATACGTGTGCACTTTTTCTTCGAATGTCATTAATTTTTGCTCCACCATAACAAATCTGATTTTATTATTAGCCACAAAGTTAGAAATTTTTATTGAAACAGAAAAATGCAAATTTTTGAATACCTATATTTGTTAATTTTGTTCCGTCCGATTTTACTTTGAATAATTTATTGTTATCATCCTTATTAAGGAAATAAATAAATTTATCTTTCTTGCCTATAATCCGATAAATATTTTCATCGCATTCTGTTCCAAAGCGTGGCAGACTGCGTCTGCTGTCAACTTATCTTTTGATGAATGACTAATAAATACATCGTGTGTCATATTTGTTTTTATGTTTTTACTGAACAAATTTATTTAGTTGCCAAAATGGATATACTTGATGTTTTCACCGGATATCTCCATTGTTCCGAGATTATTGACACCAATCAGGTGAATGGAGTCCATACTCAAATCCGTGATCACTTTGCGACCGTCGGTATATTCAAATTCTACTTTACATTCTTTGATCCATTTGTTGTATCCTTTAAAATCCCTTTTTGATACACGATACACGAGAAACTGCACTCCGGACAATTGGCTCATTTTTACCATTTGTTTTTTATTTGTAATTAATCCCTTCTCCCAATGAATGCCGGAATTCCATCCTATCGCGTTTTCATCGGGACGAATTTTATACCCAATAAAAAATAAATCTTCTGAAAATGAAACACTTGAACCGTCATTCTTTAATACCGTTATCAGTTTTGGATGATATGAACAGGGAGTATTCCAGTCAAAATCCATGCTTTCGATGTCGAACAAAGGCAAAATACAAGAATTGTCTTTATATGGAAAAATGAGATTGACAGATGTTTTTTCACTTTCCACTTTTTCCGTAGAACCATCACGTAATTCGATTGTATATTCGTACCACTCGGAATATTTATTCGGTTCCTTCGGCAATAAAATGGATTGTAATCGCTTCATGTTTGAAAACGCAACAGGCTGAAAATTATCGTTATAGTATTTTTTGATCCCTTCAGTAAAACCGTCCCATGTCCTTACAGCAATTGCATTTGCAGGGGCAGTGTATTCTGTTCCATCTTTCACAACGATTCTCACAGTACCTTCCGATTGGAACGGTATTATTTGAGATGCTGCAAGAGATATTGTTTCCGGTATAAGTTGCGTTTGTTGAGCGGACAGAGATACAGATGGAAATACTGAAATAAGCGGTGTAGTTGCTGCAAGTCTTTCTTGTGATGCTTCAAGAATAGTAAAACTTTTGATTTTATATAAATCTAACGAGGCAATTCCTTTTTTTGATAATGAACACAGCGATATAGCACCACGTATTTTGTCTTTTAGCACCTCACCGCTGCTTGTTTCAACAATAATTTCCACCTCACAGGTGTGATCCTTTCCGGAAGGTTTATGAGAGACGGTTGCTATCTCAAAACATTTGATTCGCTTGAGTGGAATATTTTCCTCGTTCGGAAATGGAATTTCACTCCGGAAATTGTAATATGGACCTCCAAACATGTGGATACCAAAAATTTGGATGAACATCGAAGCCGCTGGTATAACCAAGGGAGGACCATCAACTTGATGGAGTAGCGTATAATAAACGATTGAATCAAAAATATTTGCCCAATCAAAATAAATACTTTTGACCTGATCCATAGTAACAGTAACTGACATTCTCTTTTTTTCAAGAACGATAAAAGATAGTTGTCCATTGTCTTGTACTATATCAACTTTTTCTCCATCAACATTCAACACATCTTCATCTTCATACCATTTAATTTCCGTAAATGAAATCACTCCTCCGTCGTCTTTAATAAACCCATTTTTCATGCCGAGTGAACCGCTCGCTTTGCTTTGGTACATTAAGGAGTTAGCTGTTACTATATATCGTGTATTATCTTTCAATATAATATATGCTGTTCCCCTCGGAACAAATCGAATCGCATCTTCCGGAATTTTTTCAAGCGAATATACAGGTTCCGTAGGCGTGCTGGTTTGTATAGATTGTGGAAGTGTCATTGATGGTATTGATGTTGAAGTATCCGGTTTTGGCACTGGTATTGAAACCGGTGGCAGTGCCGATTCTTCTGTAGCGGTTGTATCAATGGGAACCGAATTTATCTCTTGTATAGGCAATGATGTTGTTTTTTGTTTTCGCCTAAGCCATCCAAACAAATCTTTTTTCGGAACAACGGAAAGATTTTTACCTATTATTGGTTGCCCCAACGCCATTTTTGCCGCATTGACCAATGCTACAAATACTTTGTCATTGGGATATGCATCCAGCCAGTGATTTCCGGCAATATAAAAACTTATCTCATCACTCACTTTAATGTTCTCTGTGCGAAACGGAATAATGGTTTTCCCCTGACTGAATGCCGTTTCAAGTTCTTTATGAACTGCAGTGGATTTATTTGAATTTGCAGAAAAGACCAATACAAATAATTTGCATTCTCTTATTCCTCGGATAATTTCCGCGCCGTAATTTGCTCCTGCATGTACATCTCTCGGAGCAATCCAACAACGAACTCCGTTCTGTTCCAAAGCGTGGCAGACTGCGTCTGCTGTCAATTTATCTTTTGACGAATG